>JAGBNY010000090.1 GCA_017634175.1 Lachnospiraceae bacterium | reverse complement strand
CGTCCCTGGGAGGATCCAGTATAATGAGCCCCGCCCTTTCTTCCAGGCTTTCAAGCGTCTTGAATACATCTCCTGCAATAAACTCAGCATTTGAGATTCCATTCGCTATCGCGTTCTCCCTTGCGCAGATGACAGCTTCCTCGTCCAATTCAATGCCCAAAACTTTCCTGTCCCTTAATCTGGATGCGATGATTTGGGAAATAGTCCCGGTTCCCGAGTATAGATCGAGTACTATGCCCGATGCATCTCCCTCAAATAGCCCCTGTGCGTAAGATACAGCCTTATCATAGAGAAGCTCGGCGCAAAGCGGATTCGTCTGCAGGAAGGAGAACATGCCCACCTTGAATCTGAGTCCGTTCATCGCCTCATAGAAATAGTCCCTTCCATATAAGACCTTGTAATTGGTCCCCGGTACAGTATCTGCGGGCGAGTCATTGATCTCATGCAGGATTCCTCTAATCTCACCAGATAGGGGCAGCGAAACCAAATCCTTCAGAAACTCATCCATCATCGGCTGTCCCTCATATAGCCCTATTTCCCGGGCTTCCGAGGTAGTCACCAGACAGGCAAGGATCTCACCGGTTCTGTGACCCTTTCTAAGGACCAAATGCCTCAAAACCCCCTCTCCCGTGGCCTTCCGCCTAAAAGACACAGCCCTTTCCTTAAAGAATTCGAGGCATTTTTTCAGGATAATATTGAAATCACTATCCGCTATCTCGCAGCCATCCACAGTCACCACATCGTTGAAATGCCCCGGAGTATGCATCCCCAAGGTCAAGGGGCCGCCAATTTCCATATTCCCGAAGGAATACTCCATCTTGCCCCTATAGTGCCTGTCTAAGGGACTTTTGATTATCCCCTCATACCACCCGCCGGAAAATCTGCCGGGATTATTCTTTTCAACGTTCTTAAACAGCCTCTCTATCTGGTCCCTTTTAAGGCTAACCTCTTTTTCATAGTCCAATGACTGGTACAAGCAGCCCCCGCAAATCCTGAAATGCGGGCATTTCGACTCTATCTCATCAGGGCTCATTTCAAGGATTTCTACCAGCCTGCCCTCTCCCCTAGACCTTCTTCTCCTCTTAACTAAAAAAGAAACCGTCTGACCCGGGATAGCGCCTTTTACTTCAAAAAGGCCCTCCTGGGCTTCAACGATTCCTTTATTTGGGTACAGCGAATCAATTACCTTGCCATAATATAATTTCTTGATTTGAGCTGCGGAGGCACCGAAGGTCTCACTCCGCAGCCCTCTATTCTCACTATCCATCAAGAGACCCTTAGATGTCTCCATCCTCATTCTTAGGTTCTTCCTTTGCAGGCTCATCAGCCTTTGTCTCTTCTTTAGCCTCTACCTTTTCCTCTTCATCCTCGTCATCGAAGAAATCATCATCGAACTTATCATCGAAATCGTCATCGTAGTCCTCCAGATAATCCGGCGTAAAATATTTATAAAGTGCGTAGGCAATACCACAAATCAATGTAATGCCGCCAATCACCATAGCAACCTTGATCCAAAAGTTCTTATTCTCACATTCACGTTCCACTTTTTCTTCCTCCTTTTTGGAATAAGCATATAATCCAAGTAAATTCTTTATCTTTCCAACAGCATTGCCGATGCTGTCAGTAGCATTCCTGATCTCATTAAATGATGCCTTCGTATTAATAAAATCCATCTGTCCACCTCTCAAAATCGATTAATATAGAAAATAAAATATTTATTATTCTATCAAATTTTCTTAAGTTTTGCAAACCCCGCCATCATCTTTTTTATCCCGCTTTTGTCAAAATCCACTGTCACTTCATAGTCCCTGGGCTTCTTTGATATATCCATTACAACGCCCTCTCCCATCTTGAAGTGCCGGACCCGGTCGCCTACCTCATAATCCGGCTTCACTCCCCCAATCTGGGAGCCAAGGGAAATATTCGATAAAGAGCTTGTCTTCTTAGACCTTGCAATCGGCTTCAAAATTGCCTTCCTCGCAGCCGGGACGGGATCGTCGTCCATGATGCTTATGCTTTTCGCTGAGGATTCGGACTTATCTGCTTCCATATCCAGGAGTCCTATAGGTATCTCTTTTAAGAATCGAGAGGCGACTGCGTTCTGGAATTCGCCATTTCTCATCCGGGACTTTGCCGAGGTGAGGGTCAGATTCGACATAGCCCTGGTCATCGCCACGTAGCAGAGCCTCCTTTCCTCCTCGATAGCCGTCTTTTCCAGGGAATTTATCGCAGAGTATCCAGGGAAGAGGCCCTCTTCCATCCCAACCACGTAGACATTGGGGAACTCCAGCCCCTTGGAGTTATGCATGGTCATTATTTGGACTCTGTTAGAATCGTCTTCACTGGAACCATCTATTGCGCTTTCTTTATCCAATGAATTACCCTCTATTCCGTTTTGCCTCATGAAATCTACCAGGTCCGGGCTCTCGCTCTCATCCTCGTAGGAAGAAAGGGCTTCCTTCAGCTTCTCGACATATTCCTTGCTCTCCAAGAACTTCTCATGGGTCTCGGCATCGCTCTTCATTACAGTCTCATAGCCCGTATATTCAATTATCTTATCGACGAGCTCCGCGAGCCTGACCTTCCCCATCTCGTCTCTGAGGTCGCCTATCAGCAGATAAAAACGCCTGACCCCGTCTGCCGCCTTCGCTGAGAGTCCGTTTATCATCTCAGGCCTCTCGCAGCTTTCGAGAACGCTCATCTCATGCTCGGCCGCAAATTGAGCTATTTTTTGGACACTAGCCTCCCCTATCCCTCTCTTGGGCAGATTTATTATGCGAAGGGTCCTGATGTCATTGGCTCCGGAAGCCACAGTCAGCAAATATGAAGAGAGGTCCTTTATGACCTTGGTATCCCAGAACCTGAGTCCTTTAACCAACTCATAATTTATCCCCCTCACCCTGAAAGCGTCCTCGAACTCCTTGCTTTGCACGTTGGTGCGCATCAGGATCGTGAAATCTCCGTATTTCCATTTCCCCTCTTCCACCTGGCTTCTGATGTCATCGGCGATAAAGGCCGCTTCCTCAGCCCCATTGTAGAGCTGCTTGAAACGGACAAGGCTCCCGTCCCCTGATTCAGTCCAAAGCGTCTTGCTCTTCCTCATGGAATTATTGGAAATAACCGCGTTCGCGGCAGAGAGGATGTTCCCGGTCGATCTATAGTTCTCCTCCAGCCTGACGGTATGAGTACCGGGGAAGAAGCTTTCAAATTCCAGGATGTACTTGACTTCAGCCCCCCGGAAGCCATAGATTGACTGGTCGTCGTCCCCGACCACGCAGATATTCCCATGAACCTCTGAGAGCAGTCGCACCAGTTCGAATTGCGCCGTATTCGTGTCCTGATATTCGTCCACCATGATATAATGAAATCTATCAGAGTATTCTTTCTTTAAATCGGGAAATTCCTTAAATATCCTGACTGTGTTCATTATCAGGTCATCAAAGTCCATTGAATTGTTGCGTTTTAATTCTCTTTGATAGGCTGCGTATATTTCGGCGATTTTCTTGCCTCTAAAGTCCGATGAATTTTCCTCATAATAAGCCTGCTCATCCTGAAGCTTATCCTTGGCGCCTGAGATCTTAATACCAGCAGATTTCTCAGATATCTCGTCAGGGTTGACATCCAGTTCCTTGAATACCTTTTTTATTATGTTCTTCTGATCCGTTTGATCCGCAATCTCGAAGTCCGAAGTATACCCCAGGCGATCCGCATATTTGTATAAGACTCTCAGGCAGAAGGAATGGAAGGTGGAAATCCAAAGCTTCCCGGCGTCTTCGGGAATGAAGCTCTGCACCCTCTCCTTCATCTCCCTTGCGGCCTTATTTGTAAAAGTGACAGCGAGGATATTATAGGGCCTGGCCTTCTTCTCGCTGAGGATCCAGGCGATACGGCTGATCAGGGTCTTCGTCTTGCCGGAACCCGCTCCGGCCAGTACCAGAAGCGGACCCTCTGTGTGCAATACTGCTTCCTTCTGTCTATCATTCAATGTACTCAATATGTCCATCATGATCTTTTTGACCTTTTCTAGAGACTAACCTATAATGTGTCTATGAGTAAAAACTTTTCGGAAATAAAACAAGAATTAATGCAAAGTCTCGACCGCATGGTATCCATAGAACCGGACACCATCCCGAGCATGCCCCTATACATGGATCAAGTCAGGTCTTTTATGGAAAGCATACTTTCGGACTCTAAACGCAGAAGCGATGATAAAATACTTACAAAGACCATGATAAATAATTATGCAAAGAACAAACTGCTCCCGCCCCCTGAAAACAAAAAATACAGCAGGGAACATATCATGGTACTTATATACATCTACTATTTTAAACAGATGCTCTCCATGAACGATATCCAGAAGCTCATGAAGCCTGTCTACTCTGAGTTCTCCCATGCCTCAAAACTTGAAAAGGTCTTCTCTCAGGTCATGGAGTGCTGCAGCTACGAAAAAGAAACCGCCAAAAAAACGGCCCTCGAAAAAATTGATTATATCGAAGAAAACTTCCCCAAACTCACAGAAAGGGAGGAAGATTTCAAGCTCTTCCTCCTGATCTCAGATCTCCTTTGCGACATCTATTCCAAAAAAGTAATAGTCGAGAGGCTGATCGACCTTCTTTAAGGAGCTCCTGCAATTCTTGGTTACTATCCACGTTCAAAAAGCTGACCGCGAATAGTAACGGCGATTCGGCCATGAGAGTTGCGCTTCGCGCAAGGCCGAATCGCTGCTGAACTCGCATTTTATCCACCAAAAAACGGTGCAAAAATGCTCGTAACCGTTTTTATTATTTATCTGTCTATAAAAGCCCTGTACGCCTTATAGCCCTCGTATAGATCCGATTTACTCGTGACCTCCCAGGGCGCATGCATGGAGAGCACTGCCATCCCGCAGTCAACGACGTCCATTCCATAGAGTGCCATTATGTACGCGATTGTGCCGCCGCCGCCCGCGTCCACCTTGCCGAGCTCCGCGGTCTGATAGGCCACCTTGGAGCCGTCCATGACCGACCTCACATAGGCGAAGAATTCAGCATTCGTATCATTCGAGCCGGATTTCCCACGTGAGCCGGTAAACTTATTGAAGACTATCCCCTTGCCAAAGTATGCCGCATTCCTCTTGTCGAACCTGGCTGCGTAAAGAGGGTCATATGCCGCTGAGACGTCGCTGGAAAGCATCCTCGAATTCGCAAGGACCCGCCTGAGAGTGAGCTCAGTCGCGGCATGTTTCTCATCCATGAGCTCCAGGATCTCAAATACCGTATTCTCAAAGAAGCGGGACCGCATACCGGTGGCCCCGACGCTCCCGATCTCCTCCTTGTCCACAAGCAGGCACACGGCGGTCGTTTTCACGTTCTTCACGTCGAGAAAGGCCCTTAGAGAGGCATAGGAGCAGACCCTGTCGTCCTGCCCATAGGCGAGGATCATCGATGAGTCGAGCCCCGCGTCCCTCGCTTTTCCAGCCGGGACCACTTCAAGCTCAGCCGATTCAAAATCCCTTTCTTCGACCCCATACTTCTCTTTCAGAATCTTCAAGACCCCATTCTTTACGAGTTCCTTTTCCTTTTTATCTCCCTCTTTCTCCTCAGAGCTTTTCACCGGCATGCTGCCAATCAGGAGGTCCAGATTCTCCCCCTCAACCACCTTGGCTCCCTTTTTCTCCATCTGCTCCTGCGCCAGGTGGATAAGGAGGTCCGTTATGCAGAAGGCAGGCTCATCCTCATCCTCTCCAAGCACCACAGGTATCTTGGTGCCATCTGTCCTCACTATCACCCCATGAATTGCGAGCGGCAGCGCGACCCATTGATACTTCTTGATGCCGCCATAATAATGGGTGTCAAAATAGGCAAGCTCTGTATCCTCATAAAGAGGGTTCTGCTTTAAGTCCAATCTAGGGGAGTCAATGTGGGCTCCCAGGATATTGAAGCCCTTTTCAAGGGGCTCTGAGCCAATATTAAATAGGGCGACCGTCTTTTCCATCCAAACCGCATAGACCTTGTCACCGCTTTTTATGCGCCCTCCGCTCCTGATTATCTCATTCAAGTCACGGTATCCGGCAGCTTTCGCCGCGTTCACTGATATCTCAGCGAATTCCCTCTCAGTCTTGCCCTTGTCAAGATAGCTCTTGTACTCCTGGGACAGCTCGCCAATCCTCTGCCTATCCTCTTGCGTGTAGGACAGCCATGCGTTCTTTAGTTCCATTTGATGTACTCCTCCTTAACCATCAATCTTCATTATTGTATTCGGGTCAATGAAATTGTCCTGATATGATATCTGATAACTGAATTCAGGGATCTCAGACTCTGCCATGAAAAGCGCTGTCCCGCGGACAACATTGTCGCCTTTGCTGACCAATGGACGGGACCAATAATAATAAAATGATTTATACTCATTTCCATGGTCTATTGTGACAATATATCCAAAGTTCGCATCTTCCCTCACTTCTATGACCTTTCCGGCCCCCGATGATATTATCCTGGAGCCATCTCCTATATGAAAGGAGATGCTCTTGCTCTCATCCGAGAAATCCGAGGGATTTGAAACCTGGCCATCAAGGGGCAGGCCTGACGGGATGTAATTCAACGCCTCGGCCGAATCGGACTGCTGCTGCACATATTCCCTGGTCTGTATCCTGGCAAGAGCGTGAGAAAGCTCATTTTCCAGCTTCTCCTTATCCGCCTGAAGGATGATGTTGCTGCTCGTCACAATCTCCACATGCTTCTCCAGCTGCTCTATCTCTTCCGCCTCCCTCGTGATCACACCTGCGCTGTATGCAATATATGAAACAAGCCCTATAATCACCAGAAGGCATAAAATCAAAAAAATCGCAATGAAATCAGCCGAGACCCTGTATTGCCTGACATCCCCGCTTTCGCTTGGAACGAATAATATAGTAAACCTTAGAGGCTTTTTCTTTTTCATCATGTCTCCTGTTATTTATAAGGATTTTTACGGGCTTAAATCTGTATCAATCTAAAAACATGAATTATCTCAAACTTGTCCATTATAATACATAAACCCATTGTCCGCAAGAACGTAACTCTTAACAAAAAGCTGACCGTGAAGAGTTACGCAAAACCAAGTGATTGGTTAACCATAACTAAAATGAGTTGAATTTTCTAAACTTTTATGTTAAAATAATTAAGTTGCTCTAAAGCGGCAGCAAAATTTTTTTCTTTATTGGAGGTATCAACATGAAGGGTACTGTTAAATGGTTCAGTAATCAAAAGGGATATGGATTCATCTGCGATGAGCAGGGAAACGATGTATTTGTCCACTATTCTGGACTAAATATGGAAGGCTTCAAGTCCCTTGATGAAGGTCAGGAAGTTGAGTTCGATGTAGTGAACGGAGAAAAGGGTCCGCAGGCTACCAATGTGAATAAGCTTTAATTCACTCTCAACTACAATCATTAATCCAGAATACAGAATGTGCCTTTAGAATTGATGCCGCCGAACTGGAAATGAAGTTATATTTCTTTATAAAGGCAAATATGCTTTATGGAACGTGCTGGAAATATGCTGAGATTAATCGAGTGGGGAATGGGATGAGCTTTTAATACTCATTATTCCCCTACGATGAGTATCATGAATGGGTGCCGTTAAACCCAATTATAGTAAAAAGTACTGCTGCAGGACGCAGCAGTACTTTTATTTTACCGCAGTTAAATTCTACTTATATTTCTTGAAAAGCCTGCAAATACTGCATTACAGACAATTATATAGGCAGAATAAATTAGACTTAAATCAGATTCTATAAGCTCAGTACTCACGCAGTTTTTTGCGTAAGTCGAAAATTTCTTCGGATCTTTAGATTATCTTTCAGATCATTCTTTCTCTATGATTCTTTCTATTGTCTCAATATCCAGGCTGCCCCCGAAGATAGAGAGGGCGCTTCCAACCGTTACATTGATCCTGCCCCGCCCCGCTTCTTTGACCGTTTCTATGTCCCGATAATCATGGACTCCTCCGGCGTAGGTCACGGGAATCCCTTTGAATTGGGCTAAGATGCTTAATAGTCCAGTATCTATCCCTGATAATTTCCCCTCAACATCCACTGCATGGATAAGGAACTCATCACATTCCTCCGCCAGAAGCTCCAGGGTCTGCCTGCTTATCTCCATCGAGGTGAACCTTTGCCACCTGTTAGTCACGACGAAATACTTGTCATCCCTCTTCCTGCAGGAGAGATCCAAGACAAGCCTCTTCCTCCCTGCGATTTCCTGAAGCTTTTTCAGATTCCCCTTCCTGAACTCTCCATCATCAAAAATGAAAGAAGTAACAATCACATGGGAAGCCCCTGATTCCAAGATCTCCAGGGCATTATCATCATCGATCCCGCCCCCCACTTGGAGCCCCTGCGGAAAGGCATGGAGAGCGCTCTTTATTTCCTTTAACGAACTGAAATATTCCTCGCTGCCCTTTTTATTCAGGTTTATCACATGGGCATTCTTCAGCCCCTTTTCCCTATAGAGAGAAGCATAATAGGCCGCATCCTTATCGGAGACATAATTCTCTCTTAAAGCGCCTCTTCCTTCGGAAATGCTGCCTCCCACGATCTGCTTGACTTTTCCATCGTGGATATCTATGCAAGGCCTGAATTCCATCACGCAAGCACATCCGCCATGCTGTACATCCCAGGCTCTTTGGAGACAAGGAATTTTGCGGCAGCGATAGCTCCCTTCCCGAAAATAGCCCTCGAATAGGCCCTGTGAGAAATAGTGACTACCTCGTCCTCTCCAGCGAAAATCACGTCATGGTCGCCCGGGATCGATCCTCCCCTGACCGCGGAGATCCCAATTTCATTCTTGGGTCTCTCACTCATCCTCTGGCTTCGGTCAAAGACAGGTTCATACGGACTCTCCAAACCGCTGTTTACTGCATCAGCAAGGGCCAGGGCAGTACCGCTCGGAGCATCCTTCTTCATCCTGTGGTGCTTTTCGACAACCTCTATATCGAAGCCGGCCTTTGCCAGAACAGGGGAAATCTCTGAAAGAACCTTAATCAGGACATTTACCCCAAGCGACATATTTGCGCTTCTTAATACCGGAATACTCTGAGCCGCCTTTCTGAGCTTCTCTTCTGCCTTTTCGTCAATGCCGGTGGTGCAAAATACGAGAGGCGCCTTATTCTGAACGCAGAAATCTATGAGGTTCTCTGCGCAGGCTGCGACAGAGAAATCCACGATTACATCAAAACTTACAGAATTCTGCATGACTTCCTGAAGAGTCCCAAAAACAGGATAGTCGAAATCTATTCCACCGACCGAATCGACTCCAGCCGTTATTTCTATATCCTGCTCCTTTGAGACCAGATCGCTGATGACCCTCCCCATTCTGCCACAGCAGCCGTGAAGCAATATTTTTTTCAATTTTCCCTCCATAAGGTAACTATTCAGAGCCCTGGAATCAGGTGATATTTTCTGCTCAAGCTTGCAATATCACCTGATTCCAGGGCGGTAACGATATACCGCCCTCCCACACTTCACAAAATTTCCAACTGTGCGGTTGCCGAATAATATCGGTTTTGATGCGATTTATCGCAATCAAAACCGATATTATTCGAGCAACCCATCCCCAAAAACGAGCAAACAGTCCACGATAGTGGACAGTAGAGTGCGAAGCACGGG
>JAGBNY010000089.1 GCA_017634175.1 Lachnospiraceae bacterium | reverse complement strand
GTCCAAATTTCGTGTCTTTTTCCGTAATCTTGCAGGGTCAAATTCGGTTACATAGCCCGCTATGCGCCCTCATTTGACCCTACAATCTTACGAAAAAATCCTACGAAATTTTTGACCAGTTATTTATCTACAGCTCCTAAAATAAAAAATCCCCACTTCCGAGGCGATTATGAGAGGTTATAAAAGAAGAAAAATACAGGGACCACGAGTTAACTGGCAAATACAAAGGAACAAGAGAATGCCATGTCGAACCAGACTGGCTGCTAATATATGAAATCCGAAATGTAACTATTCAGAACCCCCTGGAATCAGCTTGACGACCTTATCCTTATCGCACAAAAAGCGGCATACCCACTGGATATGCCGCTTTGCTGCGGGTAGCCGGACTTGAACCGGCACGGAATTTCTTCCGAGAGATTTTAAGTCTCTTGTGTCTGCCTATTCCACCATACCCGCAATTAGGAATATATTATATCACAGATTTCTTCAAAAGACAAGTATAATAATTTAATATTCCCTCAACTTTCTTTCAGTTCTCGTCACTTAATAAGATCGAAAAACTTATGTGCTTCTTTGACCGTGAATAGCAGCAGAGCTTCAGAAATCTGCCTATATAAGCACCTTCAATAGTTCCCCGGAAGTATTCGGCAAGGAAACCTGAATCGACTCATTTCTTATCTCCACTTCCTTGGTCGTGGTGGTGAAGGTATTCTCATCGGTCATAATGAGCCGCTTCAAGGTGCAGGAGCCGTCAAAAATAATCGGCTGGAGCGAAAGTGAGGCATGAATCTCATGGCTATTATTGTTTATGAGGATGATGCAGGCCTCTCTCCTGTAGACCCTTGCATAGGCCAGGTACCCCGGTCCCCCGGCCAGGCGGATCAGGCTCCCCATCCTAAGCTCCCTGTTTTCATTATGGATCCTGGCGCAGGCCCTATGAAAATCCACGAGTTCAAAGTCCTCACGCCCCCAGGGATAGGGTCTTCTGTTATCCGGATCCGTGAAGCCGCATAGGCCGGCCTCGTCCCCATAATAAATCGTGGGCGCCCCGATCCAGGTGAATTGCAAAAGCACCGCCTCCCGCATCACGGCCTTATTGACTCCGTTCTCAGCCGCCTTGCTGCCAAGGGAGTCCAGCCGCCCGGGAGTATGATTCGTCCGGGTCAGGAAGCGGGAATGGTCATGATTCGACAGCTCATTCATCGCTGACATAAGCGACCCGCAGGTGAAGGCCTCCTGATGCGCCCTCATTGAGTTCCAAAAAGCCACCTCATTATTCAAGAGATCCCCCCTATAAATATCTGAGTGCTTTTGCATACCCGTCAGGAACCATGAAACGGGCTCCATGAAGGCATCATAGTTCATCACCGTGTCCCATTGATCTCCCTGAAGCCAAGACCTAGCATCCCCATAATGCTCGGCTATGATGACGGCATCCGGATTCGCACTCTTCACGGCCTCCCGGAATTTCTTCCAGAATTCATGATTGAATTCCGGACTATGCCCCAGGTCCGCGGCCACGTCCAGCCTCCACCCGTCGCAATTAAACGGAGGGGAGACCCATTTGCGGGCGACTCTCAGGATATAGTCCACAAGCTCCTTCGAGCCCTCATAATTAAGCTTTGGCAGGGTATCATGCCCCCACCACCCATCATAGGAGGAGTTATAGGGCCAGTCGTCCTGATAGAAGGAAAAAAACGAGTGATAGGGGCTTTCCTTGGACACAAAAGCTCCTTTCTCATAACCCGGCACATCCTCATATATGCACTCCCGGTCCAGCCACTTATTAAAGGAGCCGCAATGGTTGAATACGCCATCTATGATGACCTTTATCCCAAGCTCATGAGCCTTTTTTACAAGACTTATGAACAGCTCATTGCTTGCCTCCAGGTTGGCCTTGTCCGTGACCCTTGTGATGTACCTGGTAGCCGACCTATTGTCCGTTTTACCGGATAATAGCTCGCCCGACTCCCTCACTATCCTGCCGTAGTGCGGGTCTATATAATCATAGTCCTGTATATCGTACTTATGATTCGAAGGAGAGACAAAGAGGGGATTGAAATAAATCGCATTGATCCCGAGGGACTGCAGAAAGGGCAGCTTCTGAATCACCCCTGAGAGATCTCCCCCATAAAAACGCCTGATGTCGAAGGTCTGCGGCGGAGAATCCCAATTTTCCACATGCTCAGTATAGCCACCGACATAATAATATTCCCCGGTCGCCACATCATTTGAGCGGTCGCCATTGAAGAAGCGGTCCGTGAAAATCTGATACATGACAGCTCCCTTAGCCCAGTCAGGCGTCTTGAAGCCGGGAATCAGTCTGAAATCCGCCCTTTCCGACTGATCTGCCGCTCCCTTGCAGCCGTTCCTGTCGTAAGTCACTCGGATATTCCCGGATTCAATCTCGAAATGATAGGAAAGGCTCTCGCTCTTTATTTGATGGCGCGCAAAGTAGAAGTCGAAGCCCGCATAGCTCTCAGACAGCCGCATGGGCAGACGGATCCCGCCTATGCAGAGGAAAACATTATCCACATTATTCTTCGCCGTGCGGAAACGGAAAGAGACATAGGAATTCGGCTCCGGCTCCATCGGAGAAACATAATCCTCCGTCATGTCCGCATAGAAGGCATCCTTCAAGATGAGGGGACGCACATTGAATATGTAATTTCTGATACTGCTATGATTGTCCAACTTACAAGACACCTTTCCATTGAGATTGCCGCCCTGAGAATCATCCAAATCCGCAATTTTTGTGCAAGCTTGGATTCTCAAGGGTTCTGAATAGTTAAGACCTATTAAAATAGCTCCGCTATGTAGACCGCGATGCAGGCACCGGCCGCGACCGTCAGGAGGCTGCGCCTAAAATAGGACAGCACCAAGGCGACCAGAAACCCCGCCGTGGCCGAATAGACATTGGAAGTAGCCGTGAAGATCGCAGGGACTGTCATTGCCGCAAGAGTGGCAAAGGGAAGATAGTATAAAAATGAATGGACCCACTTACTCTTGATTTCCGTCCTTATGAGAGTCAAAGGAAGGGCTCTTACGAGGAAGGTAACAATCGCCATCACGGCAATATAGGCAAAAATATGGCTTCTCATCTCATCACTCCTTGGGAGAAATAACCCCTTGCCGCATTAGGAACTGTCGACAAATAACTGTTCAATATGAGCAGTTATTTAGACAGATCCTTAACTCTCGCCACTGTCTTTATTTGAAATCGTGGCAAATAGCCCTGCGGACAGGAGCGTCACTATAATAATACGAAATCCCGATGAAATCAGCCTTAGATATGGCGCATAGGTGAAAAGCACTGACAGGAACATGGCGAGAAGCACCACATAAAGGACAGGGCGGCTGTCCCTGGCGGGAGGGATGATGATTGCCAAGAACATGCCATAGAGGGCAAGCCCCAGAGCGGAAATCACCCTGTCGGGCAGAATCTGCCCCGCATAAGCCCCGAGGAAGGTCCCCAATACCCATCCCGCCACAGAGATGCTTATCGCCCCCAGCGAAAACGAAGGCTGCAGGACCCCGGGCCTCGCAGCGCTCACAGCAAAGATCTCATCAGTCATCCCGAAGGCAATCCCCAGACGCTTCAAGGTCGGCAGCTTCGGATCGATTTTCTGCGAAATCGCTACAGACATCAGGCTGTAGCGAAGATTGATGATTAATTGGGAAGCGGCAATCTCCAGAAAAGAGCCGTTGGCTGCTATTATCCCTATGCCCGCAAACTGCCCTGCGCTGGTCACGTTCAAGAGCGAAATCATGGTCGCTTCAAAGACCGTAAGCCCGCTCTCGACAGCCTGGATGCCAAAGGCGAAAGATACCGCCAAATAGCCCAGGCAGATAGGAAGTCCATCCTTTAACCCAGCCAGGAAATTCTCTCTGAAACTTGAATTATTACTCATCCCGGGCTTCATCAAAAGGACTTCAAAGCGTCCTCAGAATCATCATTGGTCTTATCAATGGACAGTACCTTCACCTGATACTGAACGGACGGATTCACCTTGACAGTGCAGATATCCCCCTCTTTTTTTCCGAGGATCGCCTTTCCTATCGGTGACTCAATGCTGATCATATTCTTGATGGAATCCCCCCTGATGCTGGTGACAATCTTGTACTTTTCAACGGACTCATCATCCAGAAATTGGACTTCCACGTAATTATTGATCCCGACTTCATCATCCTTCGAGGCATCGCTAATGACTTTCGCGCTCTTCAGCATCCTCTCCAGATAGCCTATGCGGCTCTCATTCTCATTCTTTGCCCGCTTCGCGGCATAATATTCAAAATTTTCCGAGAGATCCCCCTGCGCCCTGGCCTCCTTCACGGCCTCTATAAGCTTCGGCCTTTCCACAAGCTTCCTTCTGTCGATCTCTTCCTGAATCTTCCTTACGTCGCTTTCCGTAAGCTCTTCTCTTTTCGCCATCTCTGCCTTATCCTTTTTGACTATTTTGAGCCGACATTAGGATATCCGGTTCACACGTACAGAGCTTCGAACTCTTCCTTTGATAGTTTTTCCTTTATAAGGAGAGCCTCCGCGCAGCGCACCAGCACTTCCTTATTATCAGCTATGATCTTCCTCGCCCTCTCATGGCAGGCCGTTACTATGGACTTGACTTCCAGGTCAATCTCCCCGGCCGTCTCCTCCGAATGGGACCTTGGGTGAGCCAGGTCGCGGCCGATAAAGACCTCATCGTCCTCATCATCGTAGCTCACGACTCCCATCTTCTCGCTCATCCCATACTTCGTCACCATATGGCGGGCAATCTTTGTCGCTTTCTTTAAGTCGCTGGAGGCCCCCGTGGTAATGTCGTCAAAGAACATTTCTTCGGCCACCCTGCCTCCCAGGCTCACGACTATGTCATTCATCATCTTGCCCTTAGTCCAGAATTCCTCGTCCTTCTGCGGCAAGGGCATCGTATATCCCGCTGCCGACATGCCGGTAGGTATTATGGAAACGGTAAAGACCTCCCCCACGTCCGGCAGGGCGTGCATCACGATCGCATGGCCGGATTCATGATAGGCGGTGATCTTCTTATCCCTGTCGCTCACGAGCTTGCTCTTCTTCTCCGCCCCTATCCCGACCTTTATAAAGGACTTCCGTATGTCTTCCATGTTTATGAATTTTCTCGAGGACTTGGCCGCGAGGATCGCCGCCTCATTCAGAAGATTCTCGAGATCCGCTCCGGTGAATCCCATCGTAGTCTGGGCTATCTCGGGGAGGCTCACGTCGTCCGCCAAAGGCTTATTCTTGGCATGGACCTTTAGGATATCCTCTCTCCCGCGCACATCGGGCGAGCCCACCCCCACCTTCCGGTCGAAGCGCCCCGGCCTAAGAATGGCCGGATCCAGTATGTCCACCCTATTGGTCGCGGCCATGACGATTATGCCCTCGTTTATCCCGAAGCCGTCCATCTCGACAAGGAGCTGGTTCAAGGTCTGCTCCCTCTCATCATGCCCGCCGCCGAGCCCGGTGCCCCTTCGCCTGGCCACGGCATCGATCTCATCTATGAAAACGATGCAGGGAGAGCTCTTCTTAGCGTCCAGGAATAAGTCCCTTACCCTGGATGCGCCCACGCCGACGAACATCTCGACGAAGTCTGAGCCCGAGATGGAGAAGAATGGGACTCCGGCCTCCCCGGCCACCGCCTTTGCCAGCAGGGTCTTTCCCGTCCCGGGAGGTCCCACCAAAAGGACTCCCTTGGGGATCCTCGCCCCAAGATTCGTGTATTTCTGGGGGTCCTTTAGGAAATCCACTATTTCCTCCAGGTCCTGCTTCTCCTCCATGAGCCCGGCAACGTCCTGAAAAGTGGTCTTTTGATCCCCGGCCTCGGCCAATCTGGCGCGGTTCTTCCCGAAATTCATCATCTTGCCGCCGCCCATATTGGCATTCTGCGAATTCATGAATGAGAGCAGGATATAGATCACGAAGATCGAGAGGATCACGGGCAGCACGTAGGAAAAGAACCAGTTTTCCCTCGAAACCGCGGCCTCGGTGAAGCCAGGAAAAATCTCCTTAAGCTCTTTCTCAGTCTCTGCCACGTCCGCTACATTTATCGTATACACATCCCCGTTATGGAGGGACACCACGAGATACCCTGTCGGAGTCTCGGAATTAGGACGGACCTCGATGGACCTCACCGCCTTCTCTTTGATATCCCCTATGAAATCAGCATAGCTATAGGCATCCCTATTCTGCCAGCGGTTATTCATGGTATAAAAAAGCAGACCTGCAGCGGCTATTATGAGGATATAAATGAAAATATTCCGTCCCGGACTCATGCTATTATTCAACTTCTACTTACCGCCTTCCCTCACGGATTACCTGGAGTGCATATCCCTACGTAGGGCAGATTCCTGTACTTTTGAGCATAGTCCAATCCATAGCCCACTACAAAAGCGTCCGGAATCTCAAAGCCCAGATAATCCACCTGGACATCTGTGACCCTTCTATCGGGCTTATCGAGGAGGGCGCATAGCTCCAAGGTCGCGGGTTCCCTCTCTGAAAGGACGGTCAGGAGGTAATTCATTGTCCTGCCCGTGTCTATAATGTCCTCCACCACTATCACGTGCTTGCCCCTTATGGGATGATCCAGATCCTGCACTATCTTGACGACTCCGGAGGACTGTGTCTCGTTCCCGTAGCTGGAGCAGCGCATGAATTCGATCTCAACCGGGATAGTTATCCTCTTCGCAAGCTCGCAGGCAAAGGGCGCGGCGCCCTTCAATATGCAGACCAGGGTGACTGACTGCCCCTCATAGCGAGCGGAGATCTCTTCTCCCATTTCACGGATCCTCTTGTTCACTTCTTCCTCTGTCAAAAGCACTTCAATCTTGTCTGCCATCCAAATCTCCTTATGACCTATTTTTATTCATCGTCCCGGTTTCATGTACTGTGATATGAAACACCCTCTCAGTTCTTTCGCTTATCTTGCAATCCTCGCTGATCCTGAGCCCGATTGCCCAGATAATCCGTTTGCCGAGGGCAAGCAGGGGCAGCGCCTCCCTTTTATCGGCCTCTATCCGCTCTTCCGTGAATAAATCCTTGATTTTTTTCCTGCCTCTTCGGATTACGATATAGTCCCCGGGTTCCCTCTTCCTTAAAATAAGCGTGCCTTTTATTTTATCATAATCCATCCATTTAGTATACGGTTTATTCTGAAAAGCTCTATGCTTCAAATCAGCGTCCTTATTAATCGCCTCTTTCCAGTCCAAAACTTCGGTCTTGATAACCATCCCATTGCTAAGCCTTATCTGTCCCTCAACAGGGATTTCTACTCTCTCATTGAAGCTCGACGCCTCATCCTCAGACTGGCATGAACCTCTCGAAAAGACCAATTTGCCGTACTCTTTTTTAACCGTTACTCCATTAGGAAGGCAGGCAGTCTTCCCGGTCTCTCCAAGCGCAAGGGATAGCACGGCCTCTACGTGGCTTCTGCCGATGTCCCGCAAGGGCGCCTCCATTTCCTTAAGAGCCCTAAATACAAGCGCCCTTCTCACGATTTCGCTTTTTCCATCGAAAGCGGAGAGGGGCAGTTCGGCACGGCCCTCCCCGGTCTTTTTCCCAAATTCACGAAAAAGCCGCTCGGCATAGGCCTCAAAGAATTCCTGCGCCTCCCTTATGTCGGCTGCGGCCTCCGCGATATGGGTCTTTGCCGCAGCGTTTATCTCGCTCAAAAGCGGGAGGACCCTGTTCCTTATCCGATTCCTGGTATAGTCGTCCTCCAGATTCGTGCTGTCAGTTCGAAAATCTATATTTAAGTCCCTGCAATACCCCTCGATCTCCTGCCTGTTCAGACAAAGCAAGGGCCTAATTATCCTGCCCCTAACCGGAGGTATTCCAGAGAGCCCCGCAAGTGAGCTCCCCCTTACCAGCTGGAAGAGAAAGGTCTCGGCGCTGTCATCGCCATGATGTGCCGTGGCGATTTTGTCCGCATCTTCGGACTCGAAAATCTCATACCTAGCCTCCCTCGCCGCTTCCTCTACTCCCTTTCCCCTCATGGCGCCGAGTTCGATGGCGTTTATATGCTCCACCCTGAAAGGGACGCCGAGCTTAAAGCACTCCTTTTCAACGTACTCAGCGTCTCGAATCGACTCCTCACCCCTTATCCCATGCTCCACATGGATAACGGATAAGGTGAAATCGAGCTTTGGCGCGAATTTTTGCAATAAAAAAAGGAGGCACATTGAATCTGCCCCTCCTGAAACGCCCACAAGGACCCGGTCGCCCCGAGAAATCATCTCGTTATCCAGGATGAAACGCTCCACCCTATTCTCCAGTTTCCGTGTCCGGCTTGAAAACGATTTCTCCATCATGAACCAGTCCCAGCTTCTCCTGAGCCACTTCCTCGGCATATTTCTTGGTCTTCGTGTACCTGGCGAACTCGTGGAGCTCCTCCGTGCGCTTATTCTCCTTTTCTATCGCCGCAGTAAGCTCGTTCTCTTTTGCGGCATATTCATCGTACTTTCTCTGCAGCGACACCTCGCTCACCCTGATAGCGACGACGAGCATGAGGATGACCAGGGAAATCATCACGTAGGAAAACCTGTTGTGCCTCTCCTGCTTGAATGCCGGAACCTTTGCTGCCATCTACGCGCCCTCCTGAAAAGCTGCCGCCATGAATCTGCCTCAAGTTCCTGCAGGCAGAGCCTAATGACCTGTGCAAAAATAACTTTATATCTTGCTTGTAAAGTTACTTTTGCACAGCTCCAAAAACGCGGCAGCGACTTCAAATGTACTCATAAAGATTTTCAGCGTCCTCTTTCCTGATGGCTTCCTGCACGTCCTTCACCCTGACCTTCACTGTCCGATTCCCGAAGGCTATCTCTATGGTGTCCCCGGCCTTGACCACGCTCCCCGCCTTGGCGGGCTTCTCATTCAAAAGGACCCTGCCATTGTCGCAGGCCTCATTCGCTACGCTCCTGCGCTTAATGAGCCTTGAAACCTTTAAATATTTATCCAGCCTCATTAATTCACAGCGTCCTTGAAAGCCTTGCCGGGCTTGAACTTAGGCGCCCTGGATGCCGGAATAGGCATCAGGTCCCCGGTCTGAGGGTTCCTTCCGTTCCTCGCAGCCCTTTTAACGACCTCGAAAGTCCCAAATCCCACTAGCTGGACTTTATCCCCCTTCTTGAGCTGCGCTACGACGGTATCCATAAATGCCTTCAAAGCGGCCTCAGCGTCTGTCCTTTTAATGTCTGCCTTAGAAGCCATTGCTGCAATAAGCTCTGTCTTATTCATAAAAAACCTCCCCCAAATACAATCGCTTTAGTAAAAACAATGTTCAAAGCATTAAACATATTTTACGTGGGTATTTTATATATTTTCTTATCTTTGTCAAGTAAATGGCTTTTCTTGACGGAAGAATCGTGTTATAATCAAGGGACATTTTCCCTTTCAACATTCGTTTCCTTTGCGCCGGCCGCACGCCGTCTCCGGCGGAACTTTTCTTTGCGCGGCCTCTTGCTCAAATTATAGTTAACGCACGTTTTTGCGTTTACTATAACAGAATCCGCGGGGTTTCTGTTAGCTATTATATTAATATGCCCACGGGCAGTCATAAGGAGGTTTGTCTATGGAGAATTACAGAAAAATCATCTCACCCAAGAATCCCAACATCATATTGAGAGTGATTCCCGGACACTTCGTGACGCGATATTCGCATATTAATTATTATGTGGATATGACCGGAATGAAGAGCAGGCAGTCCGAAGCCAACGCTGTCGCAGAGGAGATTTCGACCTACTACGCGTCTTCTGCGATAGTTGACACCATCGTATGCCTGGACGGCTGCGAAGTAATCGGCGCCTATCTCTCAGAGAAGCTCACAGCGGCGGGCACCATCAGCATGAATGCCCATAAGACCATCTACATCATGGCGGGCCCTGAATATTCCATCGACGGCCAGATGATATTCAGGGAGAATGTCAGGTCTTTGATAAAGAACAAGCATGTGCTGGTGCTCCTGGCCTCCGCTACCACCGGCCGCACCCTTCAAAGAGTCGTGAACACGATCAAGTATTACGGGGGGACCGTGACTGGGATCTCGGCCATCTTCTCTATTACCGACGAGGTGGACGGCATACCTGTCACCCATATCTTCAATCAGCATGACCTCCCCGACTATGAGTCCTATTCTCACGGCGAGTGCAAGCTTTGCCAGAGCGGAACCCCGGTAGATGCCATGGTCAATAGCTTCGGATATTCCAGGGTGTCATGAAAAACCCTTGAATAATGAATTATTAAAGGCGCAGGAAACTGCGCCTTTTTTGTGCAGGCAATGAGCCAGGGTGACTGCCTCGTGCTTGCACGAAAGGCAGGCATCTTGGCGAATGCCCATCATCTCGCACTTCGTGCTCATCATCAGGCACGAGGTGCGAGATGGTGGGCAGTATTGCCGTATCGAGTAAGGGACGTTTTCCCCCTACTCGATTTGCCTGGTTGAAAATGCTGCCGGAAAATACTATAATGAAATCAAACTATTCAGAACTCTCTACCCGCACCTCATAAATTTTGTGAGATGTGGAGGGTCTGAATAGTCTCATGTTCAACCTATCTCTATAGATAGTATTTTAAGGAGGGAATTATGAAAAAATTATTCAAGAAAGTAATTTCTGCCGCCGTGGCGGCATCCATGGCTTTTGCTCTTTCAGCCTGCGGCGGCTCTTCAGGCGCTGCTTCCGCCCCCAGCCAGGCACCAGATGGCGGCACGGATTCAGGAGCAGCAACGGCTGAGGCCGAAGGCTCCCCGGCCCCTGCTGCTTCCGGCGCCACTATCAAGATCGGGGGCAGCGGCCCCCTCACTGGTCCCGCCGCAGTTTACGGCAATGCGGTCAAAGCCGCGGCAGAGCTGGCAGTGGAGGAAGTGAATGCCAAGGGCGGGCTGCAATTCGAGCTTCGTTTCGAGGACGACGCCCACGACGCTGAAAAGGCGGTGACTGCCTATGGAGTATTGAAGGACTGGGGGATGCAGGCTTCCCTTGCAACAGTCACCTCTGCTCCCGGGGCCGCTGTTTCCCAGATGTATCAGGACGATAGCATCTTCGCGATCTCGCCCTCAGGCTCGTCTCTTGCGGTAATTTATGCGGATCCCGACAATTCCGCGAATCCTTATGGGAACGTTTTCCAGATGTGCTTCACCGACCCGAACCAGGGAATCGCCAGCGCCGACTATCTCGCAGCTCACACGGATATCGGCTCCAAGATTGCGATCATTTACAAGAATGACGACAATTATTCAACAGGAATCTATACAAAATTCAAGTCTGAAGCCGATGCAAAGGGCTTGGAAGTCGTCTACGAGGGCACCTTCGATGATTCCAATGCTCAGGACTTTTCAGTCCAGCTCGGAAAGGCTCAGTCGGCGGGGGCGGACATAGTCTATCTCCCGATCTACTACGATCCTGCTTCGCTGATCCTGACCCAGGCCAACCAGATGGGATACAAGCCTGTTTTCTTCGGAGTCGATGGAATGGACGGTATCCTTACCCTCGAAGGCTTCGACACCTCCCTCGCTGAGGGCGTATATCTGCTCACCCCATTCTCAGCAGACGCAAGCGACGACTTGACAAAGAACTTCGTTGAGAATTACAAAGCCAGAATGAATGGAGAGATCCCGAATCAATTCGCCGCTGATGCCTATGATTGCATCTATTCGCTCCATCAAGCCGCGGAAGCAGCCGGAGTCACCGCAGATATGAGCAGTGCCGATATCTGCGAGGCGCTAAAGGGACAGTTCACTTCTATGACATTCAACGGACTCACAGGCCAGAATGTCACTTGGTCAGAATCGGGTGAGGTTTCCAAGTCACCGAAGGCTGTCATCATCAAGGACGGAGCATACGTTGGCGTCGAGGACTGATTGCTCATAAGCTATCCAATCTTTGAGCCGCAAAAGCTTTCTTGAAAAGAAGGCTTTTGCGGTAGGTTATATATTGTTTTTAAGGTAACTATTCAGACCCCCCCGGAATCAGGTGAGATTTACTGCTCAAGCTTGTTTGAAGGCAGTCAATCCCACCTGATTCCAGGGCGGTAACGACAGCTACCGCCCCGCTGCCCTCACAAAATTTGATTTCCAATCAATTTTTGCGAGGGCAGCGGGTAGGGGTTCTGAAAATTTACCTTTTAGGAAGGAAAATACAATGGGATTCCTATCGTACTTAGTGAGCGGCCTTAGCCTTGGAAGCGTCTACGCGATAATCGCGCTTGGTTATACCATGGTCTATGGTATCGCGAAAATGCTGAATTTTGCCCATGGGGACGTGATAATGATAGGCGCCTACGTCGCCTTCTTCGCGCTCTCCAATTTCGGACTTCCTATCATCCCTGCCACACTTCTCTCCATCGTAGTCTGTACCTTGCTGGGCGTCATCATCGAGCGGCTCGCCTATAAGCCCTTAAGAGACGCCTCCAGCCTCTCTGTCCTGATAACGGCCATAGGGGTCAGCTACTTCCTGCAAAATGGAGCGCAGATCATCTGGTCATCTTCCACGAAGGTATTCCCCGCCATCTTCCAATCAGGCTCCGTAAGCCTCGGGGGCGCCTCCATCTCTTATCTGACATTGATCACAATAGGGGTTTGCCTCATAGTCATGGCCGCGCTGACCCTTTTCATCAATAAAACAAGGACCGGCGCCGCAATGAGGGCCTGTTCAGAGGACAAGGGCGCCGCGATCCTCATGGGGATCAACGTGAACCACATTATCTCCGTGACCTTTGCTATCGGCTCCGGGCTCGCTGCGATAGCATCTGTCCTGCTCTGCGCGGCCTATCCATCTGTCTATCCCACTCTTGGGGCAATGCCTGGCATCAAGGCCTTCACCGCCGCCGTCTTTGGCGGCATTGGCTCGATTCCCGGGGCCTTCCTCGGGGGGCTTCTCCTCGGAGTCATAGAGATATTCGCAAAAGCCTATGTCTCAACCCAGTTGTCTGACGCAATCGTTTTTGCTGTACTAATCGTAGTGCTTTTAATAAAGCCAACCGGCCTCTTAGGCAAAAAAATAGATGAGAAAGTGTGAAACACATGGCAAAATCAATCTTTTCGTCCCTATTCCAGAATGCTCAAAAGAGAAACCGCACAGTCTCTTTCCTCATCGTGATTATCGCCTATGCCGTGCTGGAGTCCATGATGCGTTCCGGAAATCTCTCCAGCCTCTTCACCAGCCTCTTGGTGCCCATGACCTGCTATATTGTCGCAGCAATCGGACTCAATCTCAATGTAGGCATATCCGGGGAGCTGAACCTGGGACAGGCGGGCTTCATGAGCGTAGGAGCCTTTACCGGAGTCTCCATTTCGGGACTTCTGGCGAATACTGTCCCGAATGATACCGTCAGGCTGATAATAGCTATTATCTCCGGCATAGTGGCAGCGGCTATATTCGGACTCATAATAGGCGTCCCGGTACTGAAGCTGCAGGGGGACTACCTTGCCATAGTCACCCTGGCTTTCGGACAGATATTAAAGAGCATCATAACCAACATCTATTTCGGGTTTGACAGCGCCGGCCTCCATTTCAGCTTTGTGGAGAATAAGACCTCTCTCCTGCCCGGCGGCAAGATGCTGATGAACGGACCCATGGGGGCCACCGGCACCAATAAGATATCGAATTTCACAACAGGCGTCATTTTAATTCTTCTTTCCTTGATCGTGGTCTACAATCTAATGGACAGCAAGAGCGGCCGCGCCATAATGGCGGCCAGGGACAATCGCATTGCCGCAGAGTCCACAGGCATCCCGATTTTAAGCACGAAAATGCTCTCATTTCTGGTGTCGGCCTGTCTCGGAGGCGCGGCAGGCGCTCTCTATGGACTCAATTATTCAACCTTGGTCCCCGCTAAGTTCGATTTTAACACCTCGATCCTGATCCTGGTCTATGTCGTATTGGGCGGGCTCGGAAATATGACCGGCACCATCATTGCGACCATTGTCCTCGTCCTCCTGCCCGAGTTCCTGCGCTCCATGCAGGATTACAGGATGCTGATCTATGCAATAGTATTGATATTGATCATGATCTTGACCAATAATGAGGACTTGAAGGTACGGATGAGCAGATTCAGTTTGAAGAGCATCCTCATGCGTAAGAAGGGGTGAGCACAAGTGGACAGCAATACCAGAAATGAAGCAGTCCTGAAGGTAGATGGACTCGGGATAGATTTTGGCGGCCTTACAGCCGTGAATAATTTCGCTATGAGCATCAAGCATAAGGAGATAGCCGGGCTTATCGGGCCGAATGGCGCCGGCAAGACCACCGTCTTCAATATGCTTACCAAGGTCTACAAGCCAAGCAGGGGGACCATAGTTTTCTGCGGGCAGGATACGGCAAATCTCTCTATTGTGGAGATGAGCAAGCTGGGCATCGCCCGCACCTTCCAGAATATCCGCCTGTTTTCAAAGCTTTCGGTTTTGGACAATGTGAAGTGCGGCTTTCATCAATCCATCACTTATTCTCCCTTGGATGCCATCTTCAAGACGCCAAGATACCGCCGTGAGGAGCATGAGGTGGATAGGAAGTCGAGGGAACTCTTAAAGGTATTCAATCTCTCGAATGAGGCAGATGTAGTGGCGGCCAGCCTCCCCTATGGAGGGCAGAGGAGGCTGGAGATTGCGAGGGCCCTCGCCACCTCCCCAAGGCTCCTTCTCCTGGACGAGCCCGCTGCCGGCATGAACCCGCAGGAAACCGAAGATTTGATGAACATGATCCGTACTGTCAGGGATAAATTCGAGATTTCCATCCTTTTGATCGAACACGACATGAAGCTCGTAATGGGCATATGTGAACGTATCACCGTACTTAATTATGGAATGACCCTCGCTGAAGGGACTCCCGAAGAAATTCAGTCGAATCCCGAGGTCGTTAAAGCATATCTAGGAGAATAAAGATGCTGGAAATTAAAGATCTGCATGTAAGCTATGGCATGATAGAGGCAATAAAGGGGATTTCATTCCGCGTGGACGATGGGGAGATAGTCACCCTGATCGGGGCCAATGGCGCAGGAAAGACAACTGCAATGCACGCCATATCCGGCCTAATAAGACCCGACTCCGGGCAGATTATCCTGAACGGACAGGACCTGAGTAAAGTCCAGCCGCACAAGATCCTGAAGCTGGGTCTTTCACAGGTCCCGGAGGGCAGAAGAATCTTTGCCGGGCAGACAGTCGAGGAGAATCTCTTTCTCGGGGCTTATATCAGGAACGACCGAGAAAAGACCCTGAATGACCTGGACACTGTTTTCGAGCTCTTCCCCAGGCTGAAAGAGAGGCGCTCTCAGCGTGCGGGAACACTCTCCGGCGGGGAGCAGCAGATGCTCGCAATGGGGAGGGCGCTGATGTCCAATCCATCGATCCTGCTCCTAGATGAGCCATCAATGGGCCTCTCCCCCCTCCTTGTCTCTGAGATTTTCAGGATAATTGACGAGATCAATAAAAAGGGCACCACGGTGCTCCTGGTGGAGCAGAACGCAAAGCGAGCCTTGCAAATTGCCGACAGGGCTTATGTCCTCGAAACCGGACTTATCACGCTGGAAGGAACCGGGGATGAATTGTCGCATGACGAAAGAGTGAAAGCCGCCTATCTTGGGGGCTAAGGAGGTTTACATTATGTATGTGAGAGACCATATGACAAGTGACCCTATCACCGTCACCAAGGATGTCACTTTGTCTAAGGCCATAGAATTGATGGCCAAAAATCATTTTCACCGCCTTCCTGTAGTCGATTCAGAAGGCGTACTTATCGGACTCGTAACCCGGAGTCTCGTGGAAGAAAGCAGCGGCGAAAAAAGCACTTCTCTTTCCATCTTTGAGCTGAATTACCTCCTATCCAAAACAAAGGTCGGAGAGATAATGATTGAGGACGTGAAGACCATTTCTCCGGACGTGTTCGTGGAAGAGGCCGCTCAGACCATGATAGATGAGGATATCTCGGTGCTTCCAGTTGTGGATGAAATCAACCATTGCATAGGCATAATAACTGAAAAAGATATCTTCCAGGTTTTCACGGATCTCTTAGGCTACAAGAATCAAGGCACCAGGTTCGTGGTATCCTGCGAGGACCACCCGGGCTTCTTTGTAGGAGTCACCGAGTGCTTCGCTAAGGGAGACGCGAATCTTGAGAGCATCGCGGTCTATCATGGGAAGGCTCGCGGCACGGAAGTCGTCATAAAGGCCACCGGGGAGATATCCGTTGAAAACATGCTTGCGATTTTGAAAGATAAGGGCTACAAGGTAAGCGATGTGGTTCAGACTACCAAGTTCGGGACTACCAAGCGTTACGACATTTAATGATGTAACAACCATGCGCCAAACTTAGGCTCTGACCGCACCTACACGATGGACTGTCCACTCAGATGATATCAGAACCTAAGTTTGGCGATAACATCATTTGATAATACCAAAAATAGGACTGTCAGGCTTCATGCGTTAAACTTAAGAGCCTGCGGTCCGCAAAATATAAAATAAGATAAGGGGAATGAAATGACAATAAGCGTCTGCATGATAGTACGGGACGAAGAAGCCATACTGGAACGCGCCTTGGATTCTTTGACCTGCATTGCCGATGAGATAATCATCGTGGACACAGGAAGCGTCGACAGGACTAAGTATATCGCCGCCAAGTATACCGACAAGATCTACGATTTTGCCTGGAAGGACGATTTTGCGGCAGCCCGCAACTTCGCATTTTCATTCGCAACCATGGACTACATTTATTCCGCAGATGCCGATGAAGTGATCGACGAGGAGAATCAGAAGGCCTTCAAGATCTTGAAGGAAGCCCTGATGCCCGAGATCGAGATAGTGCAGATGCTCTATACTAACCAGCTTCAATTTAATACCACCTACAATTTTGACGAGGAGCTGCGCCCCAAGCTATTCAAGAGGGTGAGGAGCTTCACCTGGGTGGACCCCCTGCATGAGACTGTCAGGACCCTTCCCGTGGTCTTTGACAGCGATGTCAAGATCAAGCATATGCCCACGGCCCCGCACGATCAAAGGGACTTCTCAATGTATCAAAGGATACTTGCGAGGGAAGGGAGCCTTTCGCCCAAGCTCCAATCAATGTACGCGAGGGAGCTCTTCATCACGGGCGGCGACGAGGACTTCCTCGCGGCGGCAGACTTCTTTATTTCAAAGATGTACTCGGACGAAGACATCGAGCTGACCGCTTTGAATTCCTGTGTCGTGGCTAAGTGCGCCCGCCTGAAGGATGACGCGCCCTTGATGCTGAAGGCCCAGGCAAGGGCACTCTCCCTCAATGAAACCCCCTCAGAGGCAGTTTTTGAGCTGGGAGAATATTACAGGGAGAAGAGGGACTATAAGGAATCCGTTAAATGGTACTACAAAGCCGCCTTCGAGACAGAGAGCTGCCTTAACCACAAGTACCATGACGAGTACCCTCTCCTCGGCCTCCACATCTGCTACGTGATAATGGGCGACCGGGAGAACGCGGCCAAGTACGCCGACTGCCAAAGAAGCCGGTCTTGAGTCCAGCATGAGATAAAAGCCCCTGCTTGATCCAGCTTCAAGAGAGCAACAGTTCCTGATGAAGAGAAAATTGTCTGAAGTGCTGCAGAAGTCAGCAGCTTCTCCTTAGAAGAATAGAGTGGGTCTCTGTCCTCCGGCTTTGTATCAAGCACCCTTAATAACTCGATGAGAACCTTGCGTATCCCCTTCAGTTCAAATGACGCAAGATAATCATGAAACATCCCGTGTCTGCCGAAAATGCCTGCCATGCAGGAGAGTCCAGACTAAGGAGCTCCTTATGAGAAAACAAATAAGAGAAAGTAAAACTTATGCCAAAACAAGAAATTCAACAGAATGGGATGTATCAAAGCGAGTCAAAACAGGAGACGCCTGTGCTTAATTATTTATGTCTGTTCCAACTAAAAATCGAGTAGGGGAGAAGCTCCCCTGCTCGATTATCCTTCCTTATAACAAATTTGCCGGAATCAAGCTATTCTCTCTGTCGATTGGAAAAGGTTTCGCAGCCATACATATGATACCTCCTGCACCCACATCCTTACCACATTTCCCAAGCAGAGAAAATGCCTTGATTGTCTTCTTGTCCGGCGAAGCGGCTTTTTTTATCTCGAACGGGTGCAACGTTCCATCCATCTCCAAGATCAAATCGATCTCTTTTTGATTGGTGTCCCTGTAGAAATTCAAGTTCACCTTCTTCTCTCCATAGTATGCGTTACGGAGCATCTCCGATACGACATAGTTCTCTAGATAATGACCTGATGCCGCTCCGTTCATCAATGTGTCACGGCTAGTCCATGATGACAGAAACGCACAGAACCCAGTGTCACAAAAATACAGTTTCGGCGTTTTGATCATGCGTTTTAGTTCATTGTGAAAATAGGGCTCCAGCAAAAAGACGATTCCCATCGTTTGAAGGATTTTGACCCATTCTTTTGCCGTTGCACCGGATACCCCCGCAGCATTTCCCAGATCATTGTAATTAATGAGTCCTCCCGAAAAAGCGGCGCAGACTCTGAGCAGCCTGCGAAACCCTTCCGTATCCTGAATGCCGTTATCATCTACGGCATCTCTCATAAGATAGGATTCAATATAGGAATTCCAGTATTCACGGCGAAGCTCGGCATCCATCGCTATTATATCAGGCATGCCGCCTTCCCAAATATGCGAGTAAATATTCAAAATATTGTTCTCGGGATGGTTCTGGCTTCTTTGGAGTAGTGTTGAGATGGTATAGTCCTCGGGTATATCATCTGGTCTTCCTTCAAGTTCCTTCGCTGACAGGCCAAATAATTTCAAAATGCAGATCCGCCCCGCCAGAGAATCCCCGGCCTCTTTCGTAAGCTTCTTACTCTGAGAACCGGTAAGCCAGAAACGCCCCCGTTCATCACTCTCATCGCAGAGGATTTTTATCTGTTCAAACAGAGCGGGAGCTTTCTGCGCTTCATCAATAAGAATCGGCGGTTGATACATCTGAAAGAAAAGTTTCGGATCGCCTTCTGCGAGTTCTCTGACATCTGCGTCATCCATGGAAACATAGCTGCGCCCATGACCCTGTGCCAAATGCTTCAGCATAGTAGACTTCCCGACCTGCCTTGCCCCGGTAACCATGACTGCTTTGAAAGCGCTGCTCATCTTGAGAAACTTTCGTTCAAGAGACCGTTTTATATACGACATAACTGCACCTAGATTTCAGTTTAATTTGAAGTCAGCTTCATGTTATACGTATTTTTTACATCTGTCAAGCAGTCGTCGGTGAGCTCCATCTCCTCATACTCCCGCACCTCTGTGCCCTCCAGCATCCCGAGTCCCGATCTATGTTTATCCCACTCACACATGATCCGGGCATGCGCCTCTTTTAATTAATTCAACACCCGTGATTTTACATACTTTTGAAAGGATCTCTCAAAAATGAAAATAATACTGAGAAAAAACATAAGGTCACTGAATGTGAAATCAAGGAAGCTACGGCAAATGCTGTATTTGCATATGAGCAGCGGGCTTTGAAGCCTTTATTAGATGAACTGCCAAACAATGAGAAGAGATACCTGGTGAAAATGTCTGAATGCCTGAACGAGGATCGCCTGGCGAAGACCGCCGATATAGCAAGTAAGTTAGGCACTTCTGCGAATAAGCTTACCAAGACAAGGGCTAATCTTATAGATAATGGCATTATAGCAGCGCCAGAGCATGGCAAGGTTATGTTCTGCATACCTTATTTGGCTGATTACGTGAAAAAAGATGCGGCAGTGGCAAGCGCGATTGAGATAGCGAGGATGCGCAGAGTTTAAGGCATACGCAGTAAGGATCTGTAGACAAATAACTGTCCAAATTTCGTATCTTTTTCCGTAATCTTGCAGGGTCAAATTCGGTTACATAGCCCGCTATGCGCCCTCATTTGACCCTACAATCTTACGAAAAAATCTTACGAAATTTTTGAC
>JAGBNY010000088.1 GCA_017634175.1 Lachnospiraceae bacterium | reverse complement strand
CATGCGGGGCCGGAGCTCCTGGATAAGCTCCTCGCAGAGCACCCGGAAGTGGACTTTATCCAGCTTCAGATAAATTACGCTGACTGGGAGAATCCCGGGGTCTCTTCCAGGGCGAATTATGAGGTCGCGCGTAGGCACGGCAAGTCCATCGTTGTAATGGAGCCCGTAAAGGGCGGGACCCTAGCGAATCCGCCGAAAGCGGTGAAGAAGCTCTTTGATGATTATCACTCTGGTATGTCCTATGCTTCTTGGGCCGTGAGATTCGCAGCTTCTCTGGACGGTATCATTACCGTCCTTTCAGGCATGTCCAATATAGAGCAGATGAAGGACAATCTCTCTTATATGAAGGATTTCAAGCCGCTGAATGAAGAGGAGCAGAGGATAATAGCCGAGGCGCAGAGGATCCTTGGACATTCATCCACGATCCCCTGCACCTCCTGTCACTACTGCATGGATGGCTGCCCGAAAAATATACGTATCCCGGATATTTTCTCCAGCATGAATAAGGTGCTGGGAAATGGGCAGATGGAAGCGGCTCTTTCAGCATATCGTGAAGCGACAAAGGAGGGCGGTCTCGCCTCCATCTGTATAGAGTGCCGTCAATGCGAGGGGGTCTGCCCCCAGCATATTCCCATTACAGACCACCTGAAAGAGGCCGTGCGGATGTTTGAAAAAAATTAAATAAAGCTAAAGACAGCCAGGTAAAATCATGATGCTTGATTTTGCTTGGCTGCTGTTTTTTAAAAGGTGTTAATGTCGTAACTATTCAGAACCCTCTACTCCGAACCTCGCAAAATTTGATTAAATCAGGTGCGGGGGCGGTAACTATCGTTACCGCCCTGAGATTTCATCAAATTTGCAATTTGCAAGCAAGCTTGAATTGCAAATTGCAAATTTGACGAAATCTCAGGTTGTTCTGAATAGTTACTTGGTGTCTACAAATTGTAGACGAAAAATTTAGTGATGTAGTATATAATTGCTACTATTCACGGCCAGCTTTTTTGACCGTGAAGAATAGCATATGATCTGTCAATCTCAATCTTTCACATACTCTGCGATATCCTCTATTCGGCAGTTCAATATGTCGCAGAGCATATTTAGGGTATAGGTGTTGATGTTTGAGTTATTTTTTAATCTATGCATCAGGCTGGAAGAAATATGATGGTGATAAATTAAAGTATATTGTGTCATACCTCGGTCTTTTAATGTTTTCCAAAATCTATCGTAAATAATCATTTTTTCGAAATCTATATCAAGTAATTCAAGTCAAGTTACATCTAAATTGAGATTTGAGGGGAAAATACTTAGGATATATGATAAAGCCTTTGTCATAATAATAATATTGTCTATATATAGATAATGCGGTATGAGTGGTGTTAGCTGTTTGTGAAATGAGTAAATTTTTTGATTAGGGACAGATCCTTAGTATAAAGGAGGGCTATATAAATGTATGCGAATATACTTGGTGGAAATATCAAAGCCTTGCGTAAGTTTTATGGCGAGACTCAGGAGCAGTTGGGCGAGATTCTGGGGATGGAGAAAAATACGATCTCGTCCTACGAATGTGGCAGAACTGAGCCAGATAAGGAGACCCTCGAGAGGCTTGCAAGGCACTATGGCGTATTTACAGATATACTGCTCTCATATGATTTGACAGGTCTCCCAAGAATCGACTTAGAGGATGTATTTCAGTGGAGTGAGAATTTTTATTGCTATTTTCCGATATTAACATCTAAAAAGGCGATGGCAAATGAGCATTTTGAGGTGGCTCTTAAATTGCATAAGGAGGTATTTTATACCTTTCAGAAAGTGCAGATTGAGAAATGCTTAAATAGCATAGTTTCCTGCTGTCATGAATATCGTGAATCCTTAGAGGATGAGGATTCGAAACTATGCGCTTCGGCCAATTTGCTGGGGTTTTATCATATGATAATAGGCAGCATAGAAATATGTATTGAATTGATGGAAGAAAAAACTGCTTTGGGTGCTTCGATTATAAGTTACTTAAATTACAATTGGGACGAATTTAATCGCTCTTTGCGAGAGGCTTATGATGTGGTTTCCAAAATCCATGGGAGCTTTTCCGAAAGAACTCGTTTTATTGAAGAGTTGATAATTAACCTAAGAAGCACCCGTGAATGGCATGAATTGGGGGACTACTATTTCGGATTGCATTTTATGATGGGCTTTGCGGCTGATAGTTTAGATTGTATCACCAATTTGTTTACTGGTTTGTCCATAATATCTACGTTTGAAAGGCTTGGGAATCCCTATTGCCGTGAATTTAACAAAATATAAATAATTGAAGAAATCACCGTTTGCTTTTGGCATATTAATATTCACGGTCAAAAAAGCTGACCGTGAATATTATCTTATGCATCCGTGCAATTGAAACTTTATCTTGCATAGAAGGGGACAATATGCTAATATTGTCTATATATAGACAATACAGAATCCGGTCACGGATGGATTGATCTGCGAAAGCCATAGGATTTTTCAAGAATGAAAGGAGAGCGGATTGGCATGGGCACTGAAAATACTGAAAAACTAGATTTTATAATGGAGCGGCAGAAGAAGCAGTTTTTTTGGCTTAAGGTAGTGGCGATTATCAATATAATTGGGGTAACGGCCATTATTTTCGTATTGCTGATAACTGTCCCAAAGGCTATGAGAATAATAAAAAATGCCGACAGCATCATGAGTACTGCTGAAGAGGCCAAGGAATTGGTGGAAAGAGTGAATGGGACTCTAAGTACAGTTACAGATGCAGTAGGCACTGTGCAGGAAACTTCTGAAAAAATCAGTGTCCTGATCGATAATAATTCAGAATCATTGTCTGTGGTGGTAGAAAAGATTGATGAATTGAAGAAGCTTCTCGACAAGATACAATCCGCGATCGAGCCCGCCAAGGGGATTTTGAATGGCCTACATTGGTGAAGCGGGACAAGGGGGATGGAAGATGAATAGAGGGCTTCATTCGATAATTTTGATTTTCGCAACTCTTTTCTTGGGCGGATTATCAGGGATGACGGCTTATGCCGCAGATTCAACGCAAGAGGTGGGCGGCCGAATCTATACATTTGACGAGAAGGGGCATTATGATTATCTGGCGAGCAAATCGCACGAGGAGCCAAAGCCCGGTGTCAATACATATGGCACCTTGAAGATCAAAGGTAATATCGCTTTTGAAGGTGATGAGGACGGTACGGGTCATTATGCCGTGAATGATGGAAGAGTCGATATTTTATATACCTATGATGATAAGCTCCTGTCCGCAGAGGATGAAGAATGGCACTTAATAGATGACAGGACTAAAGATGTGGCTGGAATAAAGCTGGGAGCTGAGATCAAAAAAGGGGCGCTCATCCTGCAGACATCCAAGGATGGGGAGTCGTGGGTAAATGATAGGACGCTCACGAATGTGTTCTCGGACATTCCGGTTCAATCGAAATCATTCTATCAGGCTAACGATATCCAGATCGCGAATGGCTGCTACTATAGATTGATCGTTGCTTGGGAGCAGGCTATCAAAACTGGGCAGTCGAAAGGCTTGTTCGGGACTGAGGTCGGGAAGACCAGCAAGTATGATTACAAAAAGACTGCGGAGGTATATGAATTCTACTTATATAATCCAGCAAGCAAAGGCAGCGCTAATAATGAAATGACTAGAAACCTAGGTACTTTAGTCAGTACTGGGATGGATAATGGTTACTCTGGAAATAATAAGATTGGAATCACGGACCCGCACTATGGGTGGAAACTGGGGCAGTTCTTTGTCAGCGGATACACTAGGGAGACAGAGAAAGATAAGAATCCGGTATTTTTGAAGAACGTGGGGGACCAGATCACACTATGGTTCAATCTGGAGCAGGATATCAATCGTCTTAACGATAATGAAAATCTGAGTATTAATGGCGATGCCAATGGATATGATCAATACTTCCAGACTGCGAAGGCCGACATGGGGAGGGGGGAGCTCATTATCAGGTATACCGACGCGCAGGGCGTGAAACATGATCCAGAGATTTATACGAATTATCTGGAAGCGAATGCGTCTACGAGGGCCGATACGATAGTAAAGCTTTTTGAAGAGGGGGACTATGAGGTAGCCCTTGATTATGAGATAAAAAGCACTCCCAGGAAAATCATAGGGATGGAGGTCGTGCCGGAATTCTTTAATTACAGGGTATTCTTTACCTTTTCGGTGCGCAATGGGAATTGCATGGTATTTCCCTTCGATGTCAAGACAGGCAATGAACTGAATGACGGCGCAATAACGGAGAACGGATTTAAGCTGGATATGGCGAAGTCGCGGTACCTGAATATTGATGTAAGGCATTCAATCGTAAAAGAGGATGCTAATGGCTATTCTGAGGATGTCAGGTTCAATAGGCCGGCCAAGGATGGGGAAGAGTACACTAATGATGGGATCTATATCTTCAGCGTAAAGAATCTCTATACCGGAGAATCCACGGTCAAGACGATCTATGTCGGGAGTGCAGCGTACATGAGGGCCTTGGCCGTCAATAAGCTGACGCTCAAAGAATTGAATGAGAAGCTGGCTCTTGGAGCAATCATCGAGGATGACGGTAAAATAAGCATCCCGAAGACGGAAGAGCCAGAAAGACCAGAAGAGACGGAAGAGCCAGGATCAGAGACGGTATCGGAGACGATAATTGACACATCGCTCTTAAGTATGGAGGCTGAAAAAAAAGCTGAAGCAGCCTTGGAAAAGCCACAGGCCGCTGCTATGAAATCAACTAAGGGCAAAAAAGACGGACTGGTCTTATTGATTCTGTTCACAGCCATGGCGATTGCTGGCATTGCGATCATTTTTATATTGAAGAAAAGTGACAATTCAGGGCGGGTTTGATATCTAGGTGGATGAAATATAGACGTTAAAATTTGAGAGGGTTTGATAATGCTAAGATTACGCAAGCAAAGAGTGATTTCATTGCTGCTAACCTGCACGTTGCTTTTATCTAGCTGCGGGGTTCTGCAAAGGGACACAAGAGGAATCAATGCGGAGACCTTGACGGAAGAGGGCGTAAAAGGAATCAATGCGGAGGTCTTGATGGAAGAGGGCGCAAAGGGAATCAACGAGGAGGTCTTGACTGTAGAAACGGCAAACTCAGAAAACGAAATATCTTCGGGGATGGATGGCGAAACGGCGGAAGTGGGAATTGACTTAGAGCCTGTCGATAGCAAGGTCCCAGCGCCAGAGCCGAAGTTTTCCAGCCTGGATGACCCTGCCCTGCTAGGTTTTGTGGAGAATACGGTATTCAGGGATGTTTCTGAAAAGCTTGGGGATGGTTACAGAATCGATAATGTCAGTGCCATGTATATTTCGAAAGAATACCTGGAGGAATTGGCATACAATTCCAAGGCCAATATTTTCTTTGGGTATTCCCTCGCCGCCTTGGATCAGCAGTTCAAGGGGACAAGGTATGTTTTCGCTTTGGATGATAATGGCGAAACGGTCGTAGTCCCGTTTGAGGCATACGATGATACCTATGAGAAGGTAATCAAGAATGTGGCGATTGGGACCGGAGTTATCTTGGTATGCGTTACAGTTTCAGCAGTTTCTGGAGGATTGGGCGCACCGGCAGTCAGCATGATTTTTGCCGCTTCGGCGAAGTCAGGGGCTTTATTTGCAGCGTCTGGCGGAGCTATGAGCGCAGTAATATCCGGAGTCGCCACTGGAGTCCAGACGAAGGATTTTGATAAGGCGCTAAAAGCTGGTGCCCTTGCGGGAAGCGAGAGCTTCAAATGGGGAGCTATTTCTGGTTCGCTCTTGGGAGGCGGGAGTGAACTCGTCATGCTGAAAACGGCAGCGGGCGGGGGCCTTAGCTTGGATGAGGCCGCTATCATAATTAGGGATACTCGCCTTCCGGCGAATTTCGTGCGCCAGATCCATTCTATGGATGAGTATCATGAGCTGCTTGATATTGCGTCAAGGACCGGTTTCACTATCCAAGAAATGTCGAAAGTGTGCATGATGACCGGCTATCCCCTGAAGCTCGTTAAGCTGTTTAAAAATACGAAAGAAGGGATGATTTATTTTAAGCAGGCGGGTCTGTACTCAGAGACGATAAATGGGCAGGCGGCTCTCATACGTTCAATCGACCTTACCTACGAAAGTGATCTGGCTGGGAAGACAGTTACGAATTTAGACAGGATGAGGAAAGGCCTGCCTGCGATCGATCCGGCGAGTGGCCAGCCTTTCCAGCTTCACCATATCGGGCAGAGCGTGGATTCGCCCTTGGCAATCCTTTCTAGATTTGAGCATACTGGAGGCGGAAACACTGCGATTCTGCATAATACGCAGATTGCAGACGGCTCAGGGGTCCATAACCTTATTTCAGACGCGAGTTGGAGTGCGCAGAAAAAGGAATTTTGGGAAGCGCTTGCTACATTTCTTACGAAATGATGTCAATGTAAAGCTCGGGTTATGATTGAATTTTAATTGGAGGGGACAGGATGGCATCTTTTATTGAGGCACTTGAGGCAAAGGAAGGGATTATTATCGGGGCTGCCGCTTCCGCTAGGAGCATAGCTGAAGCGGAGAGGGAGCTTGGGCTTTCCTTTGCCGATGAATATAGGGAATATCTATCGAAGTTTGGTATTGCGGCCATAAATGCCCACGAGTTCACAGGAATCACGAAGTCTGCGAGGACAAATGTGGTGCAGGTGACGATTGCCCAGAGGGCAAGGCACCTGGAGATTCCTAAAAATCTCTATGTTGTCGAGGAAACAGATGTCGAGGAAGTGGTCATCTGGCAAGGCGGAGATGGCAGAGTGTTCTATTCATCTCCGAATCAGCCCCCTGCGTTCCTATGCAGTTCATTACGGGATTATATCTCTCATATGTCGTGATCCTGCCGATTTTTATGCGCAGATTCTTAACTCGACTCTAATTCCTCTTTTGATATGGCCTTTTCATAGTAATCCGAGGCCTCGTTGTCTTTAAGATGGTACTTTATGATTATCCTGGGGAGGATTTCTTCTTTTTTCATCCCTACTTCTGTCCAAGCCTGGATTTTTCCTATTATCTTGCCCTCGGCCCTGCCCTCGGCCCTGCCCTCGGCTATGCCTTTGGCTATGCCTGATCTGTAAATCGTCTTTGCTTCGTATTCTAAGATCTGTCCGCCCATGATTCCCTCCAATCTGCTCTTGACGGGCGGGTTCCCGTCAGAGATTTTCTGAATTACCTCGATTGTCATGTTTTTGATAGACTGTTTCTCGAAGGATGTGATGCTGCCGTCTCTCTCGCTTTTGTCCAAATAGGACTCTATTCTTTCGTAATCCTCTGCGAGGGAATCGAGCCTTGTCGGGTCCTCCTTGCAGGCCGCGATGTCTTTTTCCCTGTTGAATATGTAGAAGGGCAGGAGAAAAAATAGCCCTTTGTCCAGGATGTCATCCAAGGAGTAATCCGATAGCCTTAGGATAGGCACGCTTATGTTGAGGACATTCCCTTGCGCATGTATGCGGAGCGTGTGGCTCCCTGGGGTGCTGCGCCTGGAGCGCAGGCATATCAGTGCCGACTCAGGGAAAAATATGTCCGTTGAGTCTCCCCCGGTCATTGCTGTATGGACTGCTATTGAAGCCCCATACTTATAGAACCTTATCCATATGGTCGAATCCGGGGTGTTGCTCTCGCACTCGATTTGGTAGCCGTCGGCGCTCCTGTTTGCGAATAAGTCCTCCAGCTCATCGATGGACTTGATTGAAAAAGGAAAGCCGTGGTCCCCTCCTCTCCTGATGACTGTTATGTTGCTGTCAGATATGATCCTTGTCCCGGGAGCGGATACGCCCTCCGGGAAGAGCTCGTTCGCAAAGTTGTAGACTTGCTCGTCTCCGCTGTAGTTTTTCCCGAAGATCTCGTTAATTACTGGGAGTATGAGCCTGGGGCAGTCGACCTGGAGCGTCCTGAAGGCATTGTCGTATGCCGTGGGCGCACCCCTCTGGCCGTTGCTTCTTGCAGTATCCATGGTATTCTCCTTCATTTTATGAGTATATTAAGATTCACTGGTCGGATTTATTGTTTTGTGGTCATGTCATTCCAAATTTGACCTCCAATTCGCTGGCTGTATTCCTTGAATAGGCGAGGCCGCTATTCAAGATATCTATGTATTCAAGCTCCATGCAAGCCGCCAGCTTGTCGTTCCTGTCGCTGCTGTCTGAGCTGGTTATAAGGAATTCAGATATTCCTGCATCGAGTGCGTGCCGCCTCGCGGATAGGATATAAGACTCTGGATTATTCTTATAGGGTCTGTTCTTCACTTCTATGGCATTGAAGTCTTCGGTCATATATACCACGTCTAATTCTATAGAATCATTTGATCTGTATTTATAAACGTATTGATAAATATATGAAGCGCGCAGAAGGATGGAGTATTTTACCCATTGATTCAGCATTGCGCTGCTGTTCTGGATATCAGGGCTCAAAAATATGCTGGTGAACCAAGGGTATTCGAATATGATTGAAGGAACCCTTCTTTCTGAAAGCAAGGGCTCCTCGAAGCTAATGCTGTGTCCTTTATAATAACCTGACCTCCGCGCCAGGGCGCATCCCAATAGGAGATTTACCGCATTATCAATATCGGCGGAAGATAGCCCCCATTTCGATTTTGCCGCACTGTAATCTTCGAAAACCTTGTCTCTCAATTTTTTTTCGATGGATGGGAGGTCAATGTATGCTCCGCTGTCTTTTTTATAGACGAACTGGCAGAGGGATACATACTTCAGGGCGTTAATCAAGACATCATCCGGCATATCGAGGCTGTCCTCTAGAAAGGTATGCTCCCTGTAGGAGCCAAGGGTGTCCTCTGCCACGCCTCTCATGTACCCTAGGAATTCCCTTTCACTCATGATTTGATTTTTAAGATAATCCTTGAAAAGGGCGTCGCTGGTACCCTCTCTTATGCAGTCAGGATCTATTTCGCTTACACCTTGGCTCCAGCAGAGCCTTTCTATGTACATGAATGGGGGCAGGCTGAAATAGGTTCCTCGCCCTATCTCGTATACTTGTTTTTTCACGACTGCGGCCACGCTTCCTGTGATAAGAATGCAAAGATTAGCCGAGTAGAGCCTGGTATATTGGATGAAGTGCGCCAGGTAGTCAATTCCGAGCTTGCACGTCTCATCCAAAAAGATTATTCTTTTGCCGCTTTCTACAGCATTTTGGTAATATTTTTCGAAATCAAAATCATCCCGGCCTCGGCCTAGGAGGGCGGTGCAGTCGAAATAATCGGCCTCAGAGCCGAAATCCTCATTTAGCTGTAGGAATAGGACTGTCTTCCCCACTCTTCTGGCCCCGATGACAGCGTGGCAGCCATTTTTCAAGCATACCGTGTTTTTAAGTACACCATATAAGAATCTCTTTGTCTTTATATTCACCATATCGGGATTCCGATGAAACCGTCCTCCATGTTCCTGGGTCTTGTTGACTTTGTTTAGTTTCCCGGGATTTGTGCGTCCATGATTCCCTCCAATCTGCTCTTGATAGGTGGAGTCCTGCAGAAATATTCTGAATTACTTTGCCATTAATGAGAGAATGGCGGGTCATGCGGCTCCTGACATGAGTTTCTTGGCTTTCTCGTAGTCCTCCTTGCTGTAATCCATCTTGTCGCAAACATCATCGATGCTGAGGTTGAATGCCTTTGCGGCGTTTTCTACGCTTTTTACAAGTAGTTTTGCCATCTCGGCTTTTGTCTCAGCCATCTTGACCTTGGTCTCAGCCATTTCATACTTGGTCTCAGCCATCTTATATTTGGTTATGGCCGCTTCGGCCTGGGCTTCGGCCATTTTTGCCTTAGCCTCGGCTAATTCGGCGGCCATTCTTGCCTCGACCTCCCTCACGGCCTGTTCCTTTTCCTCTTCAAAAGCTCTTGCTACCTGGGTCATCCTTATCCACTCCTTTGCCGAACGGCTGGTGTCGCTGTCAATTACCTTGTCAGCGAATACCACGATACCTGAAACCAGGAACGTGGAAATCTTATTGTCTGATACTTTTTTTGCAAGGTCAATCGCTTCTTTCACGTTCTTTCGTTTTTCGTCCTTGCCCCTAAAGGTAAGGGGGAAGATGATGAATTCCATGAGCTCTTCATCTGTCAATCTTTCGCCGCTTAAGACTTTCTTAGTGAGACGGCTCTTTATCTCTGCTGAGTTGAGCCTTGAGAGGAAAGCGGCCTCGATTGTGATCTTCATACATGGAGTTTCATAGGTTCTTTTTACCTGAGAGGGCTCTATGTCCGCTGTGTAGATTACGATCATCCGAAGCCGGGCCTTCATGCCCCTTTGCTTCAGGACTCGGACTATGTAGTCCGCATATTTCAGCTTGTCCGCTTCCTCATAGCTGCTCTCGTAATCGATGATGGCGAGGGAGCCGTCCTCCAGCTCGAAGAGATTATCCATGCGGAGTTCATTCGCTCCGAAAGCTGGGAGATTCGTAGGCAGAAGTCTCACGATTTTTGGCAGATTCAATCCATATACTTTAAGGGATTTCTCGCCGAAGCTGTCAGCGAATGCCTTGCTTATAATGTCCTTATTATGATACGAAATGTTAGTACTCAATTCACCTCCTGTAAGCAAAAAATTCCTATTATTTATTTTATCCTGATATCCTACTATAAAAATTGAATGTGTGCAATGGTTGTTTTGGTGGCATTTCTTGCGAAGTTGATGCCCTGCGCGGCTTAACTGTTCCTAGATTGAGACTGTAGAAGGCAATAATCAAATTGAGGGCTGTTGATGGGATTAGAATTTGGATGGTGGCATGACCTTTTGAGGCGGAAGCTTGAAATAAGCGATTTTGGGGTGTATAGTTATCCTTATCGGTAATCTATGCGAATTTTCAAGGAGGATACGATGAGACCAAAAGAAAAATCGAGATTTTTGAAGAGCATCGCGGCAATGCTCGTAATAGCCAATATCTTTTCCATGAATGTCGGCAGCGCAGCGGCACAGAGCCTGGGGGCGCCGCAGTCTAAGAATTTCAATGAAACCATGCGTCTCTCAGAACCGCCAGAGGCCGTGAGAGAGGATGATATCAAGCGCCTCTTAGATTCGCCCGAGGCCGGAATAGGTACCCCGCCGCTCGAGGGGGCGGGATCCGGCTCAAAATCAAATACATCTTCGGATTTAGAGAGTGCGGGTTTCGGAGTCGCAGTCCATACGGAAGATGAGATAAAGGCCTTTATTAAGGCGAACGGGGCGGACGTCGATGACCCTGTTACATTCAAGAGCATTCCAAGTGCCTCCTATCCCTATGCGCTGGGAGAGCTTTCGGATGAGACAAAGGAATCCGCTTTGAAAATGCTGAATAACGTGAGATACAT
>JAGBNY010000087.1 GCA_017634175.1 Lachnospiraceae bacterium | reverse complement strand
CCATTTTCTATAGACGGGTCCCCGATAACCTCGTTTTCTCCCATGCAGGATCTCTCCTTTTCCCCTCCTTACCCCGGAGTCAAGAAGCTCTGTATCCCTGCGCTCCTAGGCAAATTTTCACCTGAAGAGACCGGCAATCTTATTTTTCCTGATCTGGCAGAGCTAGCGGTCGACAAGGAGAATCGAATTTTTTGCACAGATGGGCAGATGCTCTATAAAAATAACGGAAAAGAGCTCTTCTTATCAATGGCAGCCGGACGAAAAAGAGAAGCAGCGACAGTGCCTGCAAGCGTACTGCGGATCGGTGAATATGCTTTTTCAGAAACTATATGCGAAGAGATTCTCTTTGAAAACCCTGATATAGAAGCCGAAAGCACGAGTTTCTTGAATTCAGCATGGGCGGAAAGACAGGAGAACGCAATCTATGTGGGAAATATGCTCTTTCAAGCAAAGCCCGATACCAATTCACTCATAATAAACGAGGGCGTAACAAGGATTCATGAAAACGCATTCTCTCAGCACAATGATAAATATTTAGAAATTTTTCTGCCTGAGTCTTTGAAAGAGCTCAGGAAATGCTCGTTGGAAAATGTCGATACGGTAACAACCTACGAAGGAAGTATTGAAAAACTCGCCTCCGCTATGAATTCTTCTGCTTCGAAAAAGCAATGGAAGACCGTGAGGATTATTAAAGAGGACTGCAAGCAACTGAAAAAAGCCGAGCTTATGTTGACACGATTCGATGATGAAAGTACGAGTGAAAGCGGAGAAAAATTCAAGGATTTTGCTTTGCCCGGCAGGATGAATCCCGTGGAAGCCTCCTATTTTGACGATGTATTCGCATCTAAGCCTTTTGATTTAAGGAAATATGATAATGCGTTAAGCTTGATTGAGCCCATGCAGGAAAAACTCGATTTTACGATATATGCGATACTGCAAAGAGATGACTTCTCCGACACCCCCTATCCGGGCTTTGCAACCGAAAACGGAGCCGAAATCGTCCAAAGAATGATAGAGATTCTGACCGAAAAAGATATTTGCTTAATTTTGAAGAAAGGACTGCTGAACGAAAGATCACTCGAAAAAGCCGTAAGAAGATTCAACGAAAACGGGCTAAATGCCGCGGCCGCCTATGCTCTGCAGGCAGCCGCAAGGATGAATAGAGACAATCTGATAGAATTATAGACCTACAATACGTTTATTTATAATGCAAGATGAGTGAAGAAGTCTATTCCATATAATTAACCCTGCCCATGAAAAGCACGAGTCCGTTGGAACGGTCTCTTATCATATAGATGAAAGGCTGATTCACGATGAAATCTATGGTTTCCTCATCCGTGGGTGCCATTCCGAGCAGCTCAATCGTGATTTCGGTGACGGCTGCCGCCCTGCTGCCCTCTTCATCGACTTCGATCTTGGCCTTATGGGCAATGTCTGATAGCTTCATCAATTTGGCAAGTCTATTGAAATCGGCATTATCCGAAAAGGCATTTTTAAGACCCATGTTTTTGAGCGCATCTTTCAAGCCTTCAAAGGTCGAATCCATCTGGAACTTTGGAAGGATGAGAGTCGATATCTTTGTTTTTTCCGCATTGTCCAGCTCGCGCAGAAGCTCATCCTCGAAACCGCCCCAGATCTCGCCTATGTCTTTTCCAGCCGCAGCTTCGGCGCTCTCTTCATCACGTGGAGCCCTCTTTGGCGGGGTATTCGGGATGAAAATATCCATTTCCAGGTCGCCATCAGAATAGGGCAGAGCGAGTGCGCTTATCCCGTTGAAATCCGGTACATAGCGCAAATCTATATCAACATGTCGCATCATCCGTGTCTCTTGCCTGTCTTTTGTACCAAAAAAGAAAGAATCGTAGGAGTCATTGGCATCAAAAGGTTCCATCCATTCCCCGTAGAAATAAATCGCATTGAGGAGGGAAGCAATCGTGTCCTTAGCGACGATAGATTCGTAATTTGAAATCATGCCATCCGTATTCTCATTCACCCAAGCCTTGATCTCCTCTTTTATTGTGTCAAGATCATTTTTGAAATCTGCTTGGTGGAAATCGGCATCAAGGGATTCCCTTGCCGGTTTTTCAAAGTCCTCTTCATAGTTTTCGGAAAGCTCCAAACTCTTGTCCAGCCACAGTGCGCTTGCATTTGAAATCTTTGTCGTGCCATGCTGCTTTGCGGCATAATCATGAGCGCTTTGCAAAAATACAGCTAAGTCTGAAATATTAAGAGTTTTCTCTATTTCAGCCTTGGTCTGCCCCTCCGCGCCCAAGTCCGCAAGAATCAAGGCGGAGGCAATGCTGTAAGGAGAATAGAATATATTGCTATCAGGATTCGCTTCCTTGTACAAAGACCAGTTGAAAGAATTTATGGATTTTGACATTCCTTCGATATCTGAAGCAGCGACAGCGGTCTCATTTTCTGAAAGAGCTGCATTAGCGGAGGGTTCAAGCGCTTCTGTCTCATCTGCGCCAGGCTCATTATCGCTGCTAGAATCCTGAATATCTTGATCTTCGGACTCATCGGAATCCAGGCTTACGTTGGCGCTTTCTTGGGACTCTGGCACGGTTGTCCCTGAAATGGAACTATTCTGGGTCTCTGACATTGTCGCTCCACTCTCTGTGGCAGAACCATTCTCTGTGCTTGAATCGCCCTGGCTGCAGGCGCTTAGAAAAAGGCACATAAATAGCAGAAGAAATGAAATTATCTGATTCCTTTTACTTACCATCCTTGCCTCCTATGAGATTATTATAGACATCCCGCCTGGACAAGCCCCTATCTTTTGCGACGCTCCTCATGGCTTCCTTCTTGTCCTGTCCAAGGCTCATATAGTATTCCAAATGCTGCTCCAACGACAAATCCAAGAGCTGCGCCTTCTCCTCTGGTATCGGGCTATCCATTCTGCCCTCTATCACGAGCACGAATTCTCCTCTTGGCTCATTGGATTCATAAAATGCCGCCGCCTCGCTTAAATTCAGCCTCAGCACTTCCTCATGAATCTTAGTTAGCTCCCTGCATACAGCTATTCTCCTGTCCCCTAATGCTTCGTACAAGAGGTTCAATGTGGCTTTTAGCCTATGCGGCGCTTCGTATAGGATAATGGTTCTAGTTTCGTATGTAAGGCTTTGAAGTATCGCTGATCGTTCTTTATTCTCCTTTGGCAAGAAGCCCTCGAATACAAATCGTCTTGCTGACAGGCCTGAGAGGGTCAGAGCAGTCACAAAAGCTGTGGCTCCCGGAAGCGAGCTGACTCTTATTCCCGCTTCAATACAGGCTTTGACCAAATCTTCCCCAGGGTCAGAAATTGCCGGGGTCCCTGCATCTGTTATAAGTACTATTTTTGAGCCTTCGAGAATCTTATTTAATAAAACCCCCTGCATTTTATTCTTATTATGCTCATGATAGCTTGTCAGGGGAGTGTGGATATCATATGCAGATAAGAGCTTGCGGCTCACCCTGGTATCTTCAGATGCTATCAAATCCGCATTTCTCAATGCTTCCAAAGCCCTTTCCGATATATCCTTCAAATTCCCTATAGGCGTAGCGCAGAGAATAAGCTCTCCCTCAAAATATGAAGGCTCATTATTTGATTCTGCCATATTAGTCATCCAGCCTTGATTTACTATCTACCTTTTCAAATTTTTCAAGGGCCTTTAACTCCTCATCTTCTTCAGAATCGACAAAGCCCTTGCCGCCCTCTCTATTAAAGTCCCTAGACCTGCCTCCTCTAGTACGTTCTTTAGGATTTATCTTTCTGGGTTTTCTTGGCTTAAATTTTAATTCTTCCACAGGATATTCTTTTATATCCTTTTCATCGCCTTCATCTATCACCACCTTGACCATTTGACGGAGCACATTCACACTGTCAACTATTCCTTTCGTGCCGTCAGGTGCAGTCACTTCATCCCCAATTGACGGCAGCTTTCGATTGAGATACTCATAGGTCTCTTCCTCGTTCGCGAGGCAGCACATGAGCCTGCCGCACATTCCTGAAATTTTTGAGGGATTCAATGAAAGATTCTGCTCTTTTGCCATACGGATTGAGACCGGACAAAATTCCGATAGATAGGAGTGGCAGCATAATACTCTTCCGCAACAACCATAGCCGCCCAATATTTTGGTCTCATCCCTCACGCCTACCTGTCTAAGTTCTATTCTTGTCCGAAAAACGCTTGCAAGGTCTTTGACTAGTTCCCTGAAATCAATCCTTCCATCTGCGGTAAAATAAAACAGAAGCTTATTATTATCGAAAGTGAATTCTGTATCTATGAGCTTCATTTCCAGCCCATGTTTTGCAATCTTTGCTTTGCAGATCTTGAAAGCCTCTTTTTCCCGCTCCCTATTGGCTTCATCTATCTCAAGATCCCTGTCCGTAGCTATCCTTATAACGCTCTTCAAAGGAGCGACAACCTTTTCCTCCTCAATCTGCCTGATATCTGATACAGCGGTGCCTATCTCGACCCCTCTTGCAGTCTCAACTATCACCCTGCATCCCTTTTTTATTTCTAGATTTCCAGGAGAAAAGAAATAAATCTTTCCCGCCATTCGAAACCTTACATTAATAACATCTACCACCTGAACCTCCTAATCAGCCTTTTTCACCTAAGCCTCGCAGTTTCAGCAATAATTCTTCAATGACCAGATCAATATTTCCATTAAACTCAAGCGAGAGCCTGGCTTCATCTATGTAAGAAAATGCTGTGTTTAATCTTTCGAACGACATAAGCCTTGCCACCTCTTTAAGTTCGATCAATTGTTCTTGAAATGCCACTCTTTCGCCTTGCCCGCTCTTTATCATAAGTAAGTCCCTAAAAAAGGATAAAATCAGGGATAGGATTTCCTGGACTCTGTCCTTATTTTCCACAATCTGCTTACGTGTCTCAATCACGCTTCTCATGCTTGAACTATTCTTTCTTAAATAAATGTCTAAAGCGAAACTCGATACGATATCTCTCAGGGTCTTAAAGCTTTCGTCCATCACCAAAGCGTTCGCCTTGCCCGGATTTCCCATTGAAAAAGACGCCAGAGAATGAGCTATCCCTGACTCAACCCCTGATTTTTCCAGCATTGAAGCTATGCTTGAATCGGGCGCCGGGCGCATCTTGAATATAACCGAACGAGAACGAACTGTTTCAAGAAGCGCGTCGCTATTATTTGTTAATAAGATTATGACTGCGTAAGATGGGGGTTCTTCGAGGGATTTTAGAAGTGCGTTTTGAGCGGCAGCGGTAAGCCTGGGCTCACTTGGAATGATATAGACTTTATAAGGCCTTTTCAAGGGAGGCAGAGCCATGTCATCTATTAGCTGGTCCCTGAATATATCGGGACCCATGGACTTTTTGTCTGCGTCAGGCTTTATTACCCGGATATCTTGATTATCTAGAACAATAGCGTTCCTGCAGGACGGGCAAAGTCCGCAGGCTTCAGACCCATTTATGGGATTTTCACATTGAATAGAAGCAGCGAAAGCATAGGCGAGCTTCATCTTGCCCATACCCTGCTCACCATCTATGATATAGGCATGAGAAATGCGCTTACTTGAAACCAAGTTTTTTATATGAGCTTTCAAACCATCCTGTCCTATTACGTCTTCAAAGGAAATAGGCATTTTGATGCTTTCTATCTCTGGCTCTATAATTATTGGTTTCTTGCTCATATATTTCACATCAAGAGGTCTATGAGTAAGCCTCTTATCTCTCCTATGGCGTTCAATACGGTAAGATTGTCACTTTCATCTTTAACAAGCTCTGCCGCTAGCTTATCCAGCGTATCATCGACCATCCGAATTATCCCATAAACACGATGCCTCCCCCTCCTATCCAGGAAATTCTCACGGGAGAACTTATGGGACCTTGTCAAGATCTCATTCATGAAGCTCTTTATAAGAGAGCGATATCTTCGCATGTCCCTTATGTCTTTGTGCTTCTTAATCTTCTCGCCCTGCACGATGATATCGCTCATCATGGAAGAAAGCTGCTCTTGGAGCTCGGTTTCTCCCAAATGTCCTATGAGAGCAAACTTAAAGTCCTCTGCGCCTTGCGGCTGCGTCGAAGTCACATTCTCAGAAGCTTGAAGGGATTGCATTTGGTTTATGCGGATATCATTCACATTAATCCCTCGCTATTGTTTTCAATCTGTCGAAGCCCTTTTCATCGTCCATCATTCCTGTCAGAAGCAGGCAAATCTTGTTTCTATACAATTCGTCTTGAATTTTATAATTTTTTAGTAGAATCTCATGCAATTCTTTTCCACTAAGACCATCCGCCTTTAGAATGAGCTTTGTAGGATCAAACCCCATTATATAATCCTTTCCTATCAGTTCTTTTCCGGGAAGTGATAGGACAGCCCCTGTATCTTTTAAGACAGCCCCATTCAAAGTACTTCTGCTGTCATCCAGCCATTTTTTTAGATTCTTAAATCTCTGGGCTCCCTCTTTTTCTATTATATCGAGACATTTATCAATCCCTGCAAAAAATAGATACGAGGGACTTGTGGTCTGGAAGATCTTATGAAAAAACTCAAATTGCTTCGGATCGAAAATGGATTCGCCGCCCTGTTGTTCTTGATGTCCCTGTATGGCAATAGCTGTTTGGCCAAAGGAAGGCAGGGTCTTGTGCAGGCTCTTTATGACTAGGTCTGCCCCCAGCTTTATCGGATCGAAGCAATTATATTCCTTTTCATATCCTTCATATAAACCCAAATGAGCGCCGTGCGCGCTGTCCACGATCAACGGGACATTATATTTATGACAAATCGAAGAGATCAAACTTATGTCTGATATTATGCCCTCATATGTCGGAGATGGAAAAATCACGGCATCAATTTTTTTTGATTCATCCCGAGCCTCTTTAAGATGCCTTTCAATTAGCTCCGGTGACATTCCGCCCTCTATTTCCAGGTCATCTAGAAATGGTGCAGATACCTTTATTAATTCAGCTCCCCTCAAATAAGCTGCGTTGTAAACGCTTTTATGATTATGCGCAGCCGCCAGAATCCTCCCCCCTCTGGGTACCAAGGAATGTATCGCTGCTAGTATCAAGGCCGTTGAGCCATTCACTGAAATCCAGGCTCTCTTGCCGCCAAAAATCCTGCATATCCTTGAATACAGGTCTTCAAATAATTCTCCCGGATCCTCTGAATGAAAATTTCCGAAACCATCTATCTCAGTTATGTCAAATTCTGCCGCTGTCCCTAAATATGAGTCCTGTAAATGTCGCTTGTGACCCGGCATATGAAAGGGATAGATGTCTTTTTTGCTATATTCTAGCAGCTCTTTATACATCACTTATAGCCTTAACGAAAAGTCTGACGCTTATTTTATGATTCCTGTGCTTTTAAATTTGATTTATTGTCAACCCTTTCTTTTTTATTCCTCATTGCCAACGTCTCAACTGTAGAACAATACTTATCAGCCATTGTAACTATCCAAGCTTCCATTACCTTTGGAATCTTAGTAATGTTCAGCGGAAACATATGGCACCGGATTATTTCCTTCTCAATCTCAGTAAGCTCGAAATCCCTGGACGCATTTTTAAGTGCAGTATCAGCATGATGAAATCCGTGCCACTTATGCCAGTCTTCCTTCTTATGCCAATCATACAGAAAATAATCATGCAGCAAAGCCCCTCTGACAAGATCCTTTAAATTTATCGAGAAGCCTAGATCTTTTAAGAATTTCCCAATTTTAAGGCTTGTCTCTGCCACCCTTATAGAGTGCTCCAGCACGGAAATCGTCCCATGCTGGATATAGGATTTCATGCTCTGATACGTATCTTTTTCTAGTATGTCATTCCCAAAATCTTTGATACTTTGCATTCTTTTATTGAGCGGGCGGTACTTGTGCCGCTTGTGCGGCCTGAGCTGCCGCAGCCTGCTGGGCTGCCAAAGCCGCCATTTGCTGTTGAAGCATGATCTGCATTAATTGCTGCTGTGCTGCTTCTTCCGGGGAAAGCGTTGGCGTTTCAGTGGCCGTTGTATCATCCGTCTTAGGAGTCTCGGCAGGCTTCGGTTCCGATGCAGGAGCAGTCTGCTTGCCTCCATAAACCACGACTGGCCACCCCTTATCTATCGTTTCGAATATTGTCTTCGCCTTCGCTTTCGGCAAATTCACGCAGCCGTGGGAGCCGGATGAGACATAAATATTGCCTCCGAAGCTGCTTCTCCAAGTCGCATCATGCATGCCGATATTTCCATTGAACGGCATCCAATAGCTGACTGGCGATCTGTAATTCTCACCCACGAGCACAGCGTCTTTTTCTTTATATGTAATGGCATAAGTCCCATCCGGTGTAAAATTGCCCGCTTTCACCTTACCGGACACGCAGTCACTGGTAACGACTAGTCCGCCATTCTTGTAGACATAGACCCTCTGATTATCCAAATCTATCTCGACATAGGAATTCCCTACGTCATTAGAGCCATAGGACTTTCCTTCAGCCCGATATACCGGCACCATTTCGCCGCTCTTCCCTTCATTTATTGCGGCAAGAAGCTCATCTGTGGTGGAAGGCCTGTCCATCCACCATCCATAGTTACCGCCTGAGACTTTGATAGTCCCACCGCCGGTCTTCTTGAATTCCCTCGTTATCCCAAATGTATCGTGTTTCTTGGCCATGCTTTTCACAAAGTCCGAAGCATAGGTCTTATTGAGGCTTACCGAGGTTCCATCTATTTCAAGCCAGTCTTTAATCGTTGCGCCGTCCAATACTTCGCTTGTTTCACCGAAATTGTACACAAGCTTAACATTAACATATTTATTTAAATTATTTGCAAGCGATGTAAGAGATGGGTCGGTCGATGCTATATCCGGTTTTATATAACAGCCCGACGCATCTAAATCTATCTCCGAGGATAAGGAATTGACTGCGTCACTAATAGCGATATAGACCTTTTCTTTGTCTAAAGTAGTTCCTTCATACTCAGGGACTATCAAATAGCTGTTGGAATCAGCATCATAATCGCCCAGATAGGCATCCTTCGGTGCCTTCATCCCTCGAAAAATGCTTAAATTATCAACTACTGATCGAAGAAGGGCTGCATCAAATGAGGCCACATTTAGCGATTCGTATTCTGATTTTTTCACAATAGAAATCGGCCAAAGGAAGGCATTTTGATCGACTATCAAGTCTCCAATTGAGCCATCAAAAACCGGCTCTAGGCCAATGGAATCCGCGGTAATCAGATCCGACTTTTCATCGCGCCCCTTGACGGCTAGTGAATAGTGGCTGGATTCTTCTCTTAGATCATCTTCAACAGCTTGGTTGCTTTTGCCAGATACATCTATCCCATTGACGGATGAATTAAACTGAAAATGACTTATAAAGAAGGCAGTAAATCCTAAATATATTAATGAAATTGCAATGAAAACAAAAAATAAAATTTTTTTCAGCATATATTTTGATGGGAGGGAAAGGATCCGTTCACCTAACACATTTATTGATTGCTTTTGCTTCTGTGCATAAGCGAAAAGTTTAAATCTATTATTTCTTTTATTCTGTCCTTACTAAATAAAGGCCCTCTTGTTATCAGCCTTATAGACTCATATAAATCGTGAAGGCTTGGATCCTTTACTTTGTTAGAATCCGTCCATATAGACTCTTGGTAACCTTCCGGTACTTCCCGCCTTAAATGACCTACCCTCCAATTTTGGTCATACTTAGCCGGGAGCTTGGAAAGAAAAGGGTCTCCCAAGGCATACGTATCATTTAAATATAAATCCGGGTTCTTATAAACCACGATCCCGGCCGCATTCTCGACTATTCCGCCATTGAATTCCTGTT
>JAGBNY010000086.1 GCA_017634175.1 Lachnospiraceae bacterium | reverse complement strand
TGCTAAGGAATTTTCTTTGTCAGATGAGGCTGAGATTGGAACGCTTAGTACCGATGCAGAGCTCACGAACTATACCCTTATGGGCTTCGGTCTATCGAGTGACAGCCTTTATTATCAGAAGATTGATACGCCCAATAAATTGGACTTGATAGAGGCCGCAATCTCAGCTTCTCAGGGAGACAGGGACGAGATGCTCTATGGCACAGGGCTAAAAGGCACCACAGATGAAAAGATTTCCATCAAGCTCTATGCCATATGGGGGAAGAAATATAAGGTTGCATATAGCGTAAGCGGGCAAAGCGGGGTTAATCTGCCTCAAAGCGCCACGGACGAGAATTCTTCCAGTAATAGGTACCTGCAGGGAGTGAGCTTCAATGTGGTTTCAGACGAACCAACCATAGCCAATAATATTCCGCTCATATTTAACGGCTGGAAGGTCGTTGAAGGCACTATAAGCCGTACAGCTAATGGGGCTCAGATCAGCAGTAGTGAAGTGATAAAGCCCGGGACCACTCTCTATGTCAAGGAATCAGATTCGGACATATTGCTTGCCGCGGATTATGCCGAGGCGTACATATTGACCGTAGAGAAGGGTGAAACAAGTGTTTCAGATAACGCTCTTCAAGGACTCTCTAAAAAAGTCAAGTCTACGGAAAATAGGATAAAGCTGGACAGCGTGCAATCTCCTGCCGAAAATGAAATTATTGTCGGCTATAGACTGACGACGAGCGGAAACAACCTAATAGAGCCCGCTAATCCTACGAACGGGATCTATGAATGTGGAAGCACGATTACTCTGCACGACTCAGTCTATCTCGAACTCGTGAAGGAAACGGGCTATACTGTCACCTATGACGGCGCAGGTACTGACGTGACCGGCGTTCCCGATATCCAGAATATAAGGGGAGTCGGCAATGTCTCGCTTGGTGAATTGGCCGATGGGTCAAGAATGGAGAGGACAGGATATAGCTTTGATGGATGGAAGGTAAAGGCCGGGTCAGGAGCGAATATCAATGGCAAAAATGATGGCGACACGATATCGCAAGCAGACCTCCCTCTTTCAATCACCGGAAACATAAGCCTGGAAGCGGTCTGGACAGAGAACCAATACAGGATTGAGTACGTATTATTGGATAGAGATGGCTATGCAGTTAGTGAGAATATACCAGGATTAGGTACCTTGAAAATGAGCGATAGTGGTGGCCAAACGACACTGGCCGCCTTGCCCACGAATGTTAAAGGATACCAGGTCTTTGGCTGGTTTAAGACAGAGAGCGAAGCCATGGGTGCTTCTGATAAATCGACTGGAATCGAAAGCATCACAGTAGAGGATTTGGAGAGCGGCAGAGGCGGATATGATTTTCGCTATGGAGTTGTCACTGTATACGCTCGCCTATCGCCTAAAACGTATACAGTCAAGTATATAAATTCCGCAACAAATAAGGAGGTAAAAGCGACATCACTAGGGCTTGCGAAAGCAGCATCCAGCTACACTGTAGGGAGCGATATCAATCTTTCCGGGATCACCCCGACCTTGAAAGGGTACAATTTCAAAGGCTGGTCGAAAGACTCAGCAGGTAGCGCATCGATAAATGGAATTTATGAGAGCTTCATACCTGAAACCGGGGATGAAATAACTATCTATGCCTGCTTCCAGAAGATGAATTATACGGTCAAGTATGACCCTTCTGGAAAGAGTACAACATTTGCTGATAACAAAGGGGATTATTATGGGGCTGTGACATTGCCAGCGGATCCCAATCTTTCGAATACTGTCTTGAAAGGCTTCCGCTTTGAAAATGAAAAAGATGCGTTATATGGTCCAGGTGAAACGGTATCCATTAATGAGATTCTGGACCACTATAGCAGCAGCGCAAATCTTGTCTACTATGGCGGAAATGACGGGACCACTGATTCATTCGAAATCACTCTGTATGCAGTATGGGCTTCTAGTTATTCTGTAAAATATGAGAATGGGTCAGGGACATCCATGACTTTGCCCAATATAACCCATAAAACCGACGGCGATTCGTATACCGTGGAAGATGCGACTGAAGTTGCGACAGGGTCTATCTTAAATTACTGGGATGTGACTGGTATTTATAAGGATAAATCCGGACAGACAGTGAGTGGCGGCAGCGTGAAGCCCGGCGAAAAGATTACCATAATAGGGGATCTCGTGCTTACGGCTAATGTGACTGAAGGAGCCAAGGTTACTTATTCGGTAGGCGAGGGAAAGGACGAAACAAAGTGTAATTTTAAAAACTCAGTTAAAAGCTACAGTGCTGCCGAGAAAGCAAACATCACTCTCGTCCCTGAAAATCCTACCTGCGAGGGGTATGAATTTGCTGGATGGAAAGTCACGCCGACCGGCGGCAGTTCTGTGAAAGTTACCATCGGAAGTTCTGTACACGATGTATCTTCAACAGGTATAACACTAGCCACATCAACAAAGACAATAGGCACAGACGGCGATGTGACACTTACAGCAACCTGGACAGCAAGTACATATAAGCTTGTCTACAACTCTAATGCTTCAGTCATTGCAGAAGGGCTCAGGCCTTCAGTAACGACATTGGACGAAAATACAAATGTGAATGTCACCGATACTGCACTTGATATATCGCAAGCTGCGTCAGAGTTCACGGTAACAGGATATGAACTTATTGGATGGTCTGCAGTGCCAATGGCGGCATTGAAGAATGGTAAGAATGTCGATGAAAAAAATAAGTATAATTATATTGCAACTAACGAGAAGATAGATATAAGCAGTCTATATTCCTATGCAAAGGGCAGCACTATCACTCTCTATGCGGCATGGAAAGAACAAGCATATAGTATAAACTTTAATAACAACGGCGAAACTGTAACTACTATTAGCAGCGAGAGCCTTACTGCCGCAAAACATACGATAGCCAGCGATACCCAGCCCACAAAAACAGGACGTACATTGCTTGGGTGGTCAACATCGAGGCTTGCAGAAGCTCCTGATTTTGCAGCTAGCGGCGGATTCAATGTGGCTCAAGTTTTGGCCAAATACATTGAAAAAGATGCTATTATCGAAAATGATTCCTTAAACCTCTACGCTGTTTGGGGACCTGGCACTGTCATACCGATAGACAGCAGCAACGTAAAAACATATTTCGTCCTCAAAGAGGATGGGCAAGTATTCCAGAATACAGACAGCACTCCTCTTAGAAAGGACTGCAATGATACACTAAGTGTAGAGAAAGCTACAACCTTCCCTTCGGATATCGCCAACTACAATACCAGCAAAGCAAAAGTGAAAGCCATCGGAGCCGCAGGGAATACCTGGCCAGAACCCGGGAGCTATTCGATCGAAATTACTGAGCTGCCAAAGGCAGATGTATTCAGCTATGCCTACAGTGGCATGAAGATCGGCACGGTGACAATCCTCGCTGACACCAAGGATTCGGTTTCCTTGAATAATATGGCTACTGGCACAAGCAATGAAGACTTGGCACAAAGCCTGGATAAGAACGGAAACATCACCAAGGACTCGGTTGCCGTGACAAACGCCCAAAGCACGGTGAATACCATGGCGGATGCCTTGAATTCAAGTGCCAATTCCGAAGTCGCAGGAAATATTTTTGATGCGATAGAGGAAAAGAGCGCTGCAGAAACCGGCATACAGACCATGCTCTCTCTTGAAGTAGAGCCGAAAAAGGAAGAAGAAATAGACGATGATATATTGGAGGCATTGAATGATGAGATACTGAATCAGACAACAAATGCCGAGAAAGAAGCCGAGGCTGCACAGGATTCGGCAGATGGCGAAACCGCAACGGATAAGCCAAAGGTAGAAGCCGCGGCTTTTCTAGATATTTCGATATTTGCGCAATATACTTCAAATACCCATGAGGAACCACAGAATCTCACAGATGCCGAGGGCAAAGATATTACCGTCAAGGAAACAAAAACACCTATTACGTTTAAGGTGGCTGTGCCAAAGAAGGCCTCTCCTTCAATCAATCCACCTGCCAATGGGCGGACCCGAAAATTCAACGTATTGAGATACCATGAATCTAGCAGCGGAGAAAAGAAAGTTGACACACTCTTGAAAGCTTATAAAGAAATCCTGGAAGGACAGGATGAAGTAGTGGAGTTCGAGAGTGACCAATTTTCAACTTTCGTCCTCGTCTACATGGACTCGGCGCCGAACCCCGAGATACCTGACCCGACCCCTGCGTCAACAGACTCAGAATTGGCAGTCACATTGAATAAGACAGCTCTCACTCTTAAGATAGGCGAAAGCGAGACCTTGACTGCCACTGTGACTCCGAAAACCGCAGACACTAGCGTGACTTGGGACAGCGATGATGAGAGCGTCGCAACTGTAGACGGCTCAGGGCTCGTAAAAGCCCTTACCACCGGCACAGCAATTATCACGGCGACCAGCGTGGAAGACTCCACGAAGAAAGCCAACTGCACTGTCAAAGTGGTGGATAACTATACTTTGAAGATTGGCGATATAAGCTTCAAGGCCGGATCCTTAAAGGACTCGGCAGAGCTCAATTCACTAATCGCAGAAAAGGCGGAGAGATACAAGAACGGCAAGGCGGAGACACCACCCGTCAAGGTATCTGCAGATGATATCACTAATGTCACTTATGTGGACAAAAACGGCGAAAGAGCGACTGCAACCAAGGTACGTACCGAGAGCGGTAGCTACGTTGGGACGGTCTCCTATAGACATGAAGATATCACCAGCAATAGCGATGAAAATGTGGTGAAAATCACCGTCACAGCGGCAGATGAAGAAACTGATGAAAACCAGGACGGCGAAGGCGACCCTAAACCGTCTGTCACTTACTCAATGTCAATCGAAGGACCAGTGAGCGTGAGCCAGAACTCCTCTGAAGATAAGCTGAGAGAAGAGATACTCAAAAAGACGAAGGTCGAAAAAATCCAAGGGGATACCCGCACGACTGTTCCCCTTTCGAAGAGCGATCTCGTTGTAGCGGCAAAGGACGGCAGCAGCCTCAAAGCCCGGCTATCAGAGAGCGAAAATTTCATCGTTACAGTCACTTATAATAAGGAAGAGGGGGTTTCCAGCGAGACTCTCGTCACCGTCATCGCTTCCAACAAAGCGGATGAAGACAAAATCGATAGTGACACAGAAGGCAAAGCTCAATCAGTTTACAAGCTGACGGCAGGTTCAAAAGTCTCTATCCCGCAGGGATCGAGCAAGGATGCACTTAAGGACGAAATCCTCAAGACGGTGAAGGTCGTTAGCATAAATGGCGAAGCCGAGGTCGATGTCCCATACGAGAAAGCCGATATCGATGTGAGTCCCAAGGCTGGCGGCGAAATCGAAGAGCTGCTTCAGGGCACAGAAAGCTTCGCAGCTATAGTCACGTATAATAAGGCAGAGGACGTATTTGCGGAAACAACGGTCGAGATTCTGCCTAAGACACCTGATAAAGAAGATGGCAGCGAAGAGACAAAAGCAATTTATAAACTTACAGTAGATCCAAGCGTCCTAGTTCAACAGGGAGCAAGCGAGGGAGAGCTTAAGAACGAGGTCCAAAAAGCGACCAAGGTCATTAGCATCAATGGAACGAAAGAAACTCTGGTCAATATCTCTTGGAATGACCTTGATATTACTGCTAAGGACGGCGGAAATATCGAGGCACTGCTTAAAGGCACGGATAGCTTTATAGTATCAGTGAGCTATAATAAAGCTGAGGGAGCATACGCAGATACGACAGTCAAGATCCTCCCGAAGGCAGATGACAACGAGGACGAGACGCAGGATGCTTACAAGCTGACAATCGAGAGCCTTATCCAGGTACAGCAAAATTCAAGTGAGGAAGAACTGGAAAACTTAATCTTCAAATCAACGAAGGTCGTGCGCACAAATGGTACAAATGAAACTCCTGTCACAATTGCCGAGGCTGACCTTGATATCACTGCTAAGGACGGCGGAGATATAGCAGAGCTGCTTAAAAAAACCGACAGCTTCGTAGTGACAGTAAGCTACAATAAGGCTGAGGAAGCCTTCCAAGATACGACAGTGCAGGTCCTTCCTGAGACGACTGAGTATAGAGAGACCCAAAAGGAGGGCGAAGAGAGCCCGAGCTACAGGCTGAGTACAGCCAATGTCTCTATAAGCCGAAATTCTAGCGAGGACGAGCTTAAATCTAAGTTCCTTTTAATCACTACGGTCGTTAGCATTAATGCAAGCGGCGAAACAGAGATTGAGCTCGGAGCCGCCGATATCGATATAGCCGCAAAAGACGGGGAGAGCCTTGCAGCCAAGCTTTCAGCGAGCGAGAATTTCGCTGTGACAGTAAGCTACAATAAGGCAGCAGGGGTCTTTGCGGATGCTTGGGTCGAGATTGAGGAATCTGCAGCCGACAGCAACCTTGCGGCTCCTTCATCGAATGTGATTCCTGTGAAATTGAATTCTGTTGGAGAAATTATTTCCACTAATATCGCCGGTACGGTAATTTATTATCCAAAGAGCGTGCCATATCTCGGGCAGAACTGGAAGAAACTCCTTAAAGGCACAAAGGACATTATTTATGCTATGGATAACGGGCAGCGCATAGGGGTAAAGAAAATATCAATCAAGAACGGCATGAAGCCCGGCAATGCGCTTGTCACAGCGATCACGCTGGATAATGGCAAAAAGCTAAAAAAGAGCGACATTGCAGGCCAGATCACTTTCCAGATTGCGTCTTACAAGATATCCGCCGAGAATGCAGCGAACGCACTTACAGGCTCTCCGAAGCTCAATAAGAAGGGTCAGGTGAAAGGACTGAAGTGCACCTTCCAGAATGAGACAGGCATAACGGCGGGTAAGGCCCGGAAAATCTCCCCGAAGATGACAAGTTTCGATAGCTCCAAGAACGAAGTCGTCTTTAGCGGATATTTCGAGGGCAGCGTTCCCAAAAACCTGATAAATCTCCAGTAAAGTAACCAAACAGGGGGACAGCGAAAGCTGCCCCCCTCAATGTATTTTGCCTATACTTGTGCCCTATGGCGCCTCTTATAATCTTCCTGGATGGGAGAAAGCAACTGATCGGCATCGAACGCTTCCTCCATTTCCGCCGCGCTCTTGCAGGCTCTCGCACAGCTTACCATCTTGGACATTACGCTGAAATTCAAGGCTGTGCCCTCGCTGTCGCACTCATATCGGACTGCCCTGTTGGCGGAGACCCCGAACCTCCCGGCCACTTCTACCGCATCAATATTGGCTCCCAGGAAAACGAATTCCCAATGGCTCTTCCTTTTCTTCTTCTCCACCATCTTCTTGACCTTATAATAAGAATATTTCTTGCTGGCATTCTCCATTCCGTCGGTGGTGATTATGAAGAGGGTCTTTTCCGGCCTTTCTTCCTCGGGCATAACTTTTTGGACATGGCTGATATGATGAATCGACCCGCCCACCGCATCGAGGAGCGCAGTGCAGCCCCTCACATAGTATTCCTTCTCTGTGATACTCTCTACCTCGTCAAGATTTTTTCTGTCGTGAAGTATCTCTGTCCGGTCATCGAAAAGCACCGTGGAGATAATAGCTTCTCCCGCCTCCGCTTTCTGCTTTTTAATCATTGAGTTGTAACCTCCAATAGTGTCTGCTTCAAGCCCTCCCATAGAGCCGCTGCGATCCAGTATAAAAACAATTTCCGTCAAACCTTTCTTCATGATGCTTACCTCGCTTTCTCTCTAAGCTGTTTTCTATTTATGAGGTAAGCATATCAGATTCCGTCATACTTGTGGTCGCATGGAAAGCGACATTTTTCATCCCCCCAAAAGCGGCTGCTTATGCTCAAACAAAGCAAGGTTTATAGTATAGGTATCATAGACCTCCTGCTCCACAAAATACTCAATTATAAGGTCAACGCGGCTGCTTGGGGACAATGCGTATCCTGCGCGTCCCAGCAGGTCCCGAGTCTCATCCAGATTCAGCTTCAAGGCCAGCGCAAAAGCAACCGCCGTTATCTTCTTCGGCTGATACTCCGAATTGCACCTAATCTTCGAGAAAAGCTTCCTGTCAATATTGGCGCGCTTATATACTTCCGTGTCCGTATACCCCTTCTCATCTATCAGCCTGAAGAGGCTCTCCTGCCACGTTTCACCCACATTGGCCATAAGGTCGTCAAGCGTTCGTCCTCGCTTTGGCGCAGGCTCTTCCAAATCCTCCGGCATGGGCAATACGTCCGCACATTCTTCCGAATCTGCCTGCGCTCTGTCTTCATAATCTGCCCCCATGGGCTTGGCAGCCCTAGCTTGACCGTTCTGTCTCGGCTGACGAAATAGTCTTGAGAATAACCCTCTTCTTCCTTGCTTTTTGCCAGGAGTCCTATCTTGACCCAGGGCTTCCGCAAAGTCTCTCTGGCCATATTCAAAATCCATCTTCTCCGAAACATAGTTTTCATCTATGAAGGCAGCCACGCCAGAGAATATCTTTCCGGACAGAACGAATGAAGCCTCTTCAAAGACAACGAGGATAATCTCCATATCTGCGTCTAACAAAAATTCTCTGAAAACGGATATTGCAATCTGGAGGGCATCCGCCTTGGGGAATCCATAGACTCCCGTAGCAATCAGCGGAAACGCTATGCTCTCACATTTGAGCTCCTGCGCCAGACGCAGGCTCTTCTCATAGCAGCTACGAACCGCTTCCCTCTCACCATGCTCACCATCTATCCATACGGGGCCCACTGTATGGATGATATATTTCGCATCCAAGGCGAAAGCAGGCGTCGCCGCCGCCTGCCCTATCTCTATCTTTCCTATCTTCTGCCGCTCTTTAAGAAGCGGTTCCGCCCCAGCGGCCATGTAAATGGCATAATCCGTGCCGCCCGCAAATTTCGGCTTCGGATTCGCCGTGTTCACAATGGCATCAGCGGATACTTGTGTTATATCTTTTCTTATTATCCTAAAGGCCATATCGTCACCTATGTATATTCAGATTGAGTTAAGGAGCTTGCGCCCCGTCTGCCTTCTCATAAAGCTGGGAAAGTAAATCAGGCGTAACGGAACGGATCTCGTTATAGATGACCTCTCCCCTTCGATTGAGCACTATGGTCTGCGGAAGCACCATGGTCCCATTGGTCTTTTCAAAGATCCGGTTTTCTTCATCATCAACGGTCACTTTGAGGTCAAGCCCCTTCTCGTTAATCAGTTCTGCCGCGTCGGTCCTTGCGTCATCCCCCTCTGCGAAGGATGAGTGACAGGCAAGGACGACCGCATCCTCATGCTCATGGCTGAATTCCTCGAAATAGGGGAGCTCCTTGACGCAGGGACCGCACCAGGTAGCCCATAGGTTGATGATGACGACCTTCCCCCTCTCATCCCCAAGATGGAACTCGCTGCCGTCAAGGCAACGGGCAGTGAAGTCCTCCAGCCTCTCCCCTACATTGAAGCCAATGGGGGCGCTGCTCTCATAAGTATTTTCGCTCGCATCCGACTCTTCCTTAGTGGCAACGGACGCTGCTTCACTGTCCTCCCTCTCCAAGGCAGCAGACTCCGTCTTAACGGCAGAATCCTTGATACCAGGCTTATTGCTTCCGTCTAAAAAGTTACACTAGATAATAGCGGCCAAGAGCACTACGGCAGCGCAGATCCAGGCGCATTTCTCAAATTTTTTCCGTTTCTCTAATGAGCCATCCGCCTCCTCATATCCCCTGGCAGGAGCCTTCAGCATGAGGTTCCCTGCCTTGATGGAAATAGCCCCCCTCACGCATTTCTCCATGCAATGGCCGCAATGAATACATTCACGGTCCCCGACCCGCCTCACATCCATCTTGCAGCTACGCACACAGGAAGCGCAGTTATTGCACTTATCCAGATCCACCTTGACTCCTATCATGGCAAGCTGATTGAACATGCCGTAGATTGCTCCCAGCGGACAGATAAATCTGCAAAACGAGCGGTAGCAGAATACTACAGCTAAACCGATTATAAGCATTATCACGAATTTCCTCGTGAAATAGATGCCAAGCATCCCAAAATAGGCCTCGTTTGCCGGATGGGACAGAAGTGCCACAGCTCCCTCGAAGGTGCCCGCGGGGCAGATATACTTGCAAAAGCCCGGAACCGCCATGCTGTGCCTCAGCCCATACCAAAGGGTGACTATGAATACAAAGACCACAAGAAACACGTATTTTAGATAACTCAGGGCAAATGTCACCCTGCTCTTCCTTATCTTAGGAGTCGGCACTTTATATAGAAGCTCCTGTATGAGCCCCAGGGGGCAGATGAAGCCGCAGATTGTCCTCCCTGCGATGAGTCCGTATAAGAGGAGGATCCCCAGGATGTAGAATCCGATCTGCTTACCCGAAGAAGCAAGGGATGCCTGCAGTGCCCCCAGAGGGCAGGCGCCTATGGCCCCCGGGCAGGAATAGCAATTTAATCCCGGGGCGCATAGAGCCTTGGTGCTCCCGGTAAAAATCTCCCCATGAATGAAGCCCTTTAGGTTTGCATTATAGAGCAGGGCGCTATATAGCTGAATGAGCCGTCTCTTGCTAGGTAGAAAAGAGCCCTGCGATGAAACAGTTTCCATATTTTCCATTGCTTAGCCACGGGCCTATTTCAGCCCAGTCCGATGCATTCTGTGCAGATATTGATCGCCTTCACTAGAATCGAACTCATATTGCCGTTAATTATCCCTGCGATTATGCAAAAAATAGCTATCGTAAGCACCATGAGCCTGCTCTTTCTAAGCTTCTCATCGCTAATAGCTTTGCCATTTTCAGCACCCGATGAGCGCATGCAGTCCTTATCCGTGACCGGCCTATCGGCTTTCTCATCCCTTATTCCAAGAACGCCCCCTATTGCGGAAAGGCTCAATCCTACGATCATCAGCGCTGCGCCGGGGGCGGCTACATTCAAGGCATCCGCCCTCGTATAGATGTATGCCTCCGGGTCCCGGGCTTTCCTGATGGTTCCCTCGTGATATATCCCTATGGCCGCTCCCGCAAGCAGCAAGGCAGACAGCACGCATATTGCCGTCTGGGCGAGAAGAAAAATCTTAACCTTATCCATGCGAATTACCCTTCCTTATCAAGCTGGATATGCAGGTCACTATAGGTTTTTAAGAGCTCATACTCTGTCGCACTCTTCTTATATCCGCTCGGGACCTTCAGCACATGGACTGTGTACTCCGCCTCTTTTTCTTCCAGAACGGCGAGTCCCTCTGCGTTGGTCGTGGCAATGCGGCAGGAGCTGTCATCGCAGAATTGTATGACCGCTCCCTCTACTGGATCCCCCGCATCGTCCGCCACATACACTCTGTATTCTTTAAGACCATTCGCGGTAGGGGCAGCCCCGTCCTCATCCTTGACATCGCTGTCCTTTCTCTGGAGAATCTGATCTATCACCTTCTCATACTCGTTGACACTGGCTCCGATCACGGGAACAGAGGCTATCTTGCCCTCCCTGTCAACAAAGAAGCTCGTGGGCCACCCCCGGTCCATGGGGAAGTCATCACTTAAGGCCCCCTCCCAGGGCAGGATATTCAGGTATGTGTCCCCATTCTCTTGAAGAAGCCTCTTGCCCTCTTTCTTGGCTTCCTCGTCATCGCCATCTCCCAAGAGGCCGACTATAGCGCAATTTTTCTCGCTTAAGCGCCCATTGATCTTCTCCAGCTCTGGAAGCTCATCGATGCACCAGACACACCAGGTAGCCCAGACATTTACCATCGTGACATCGTTCTTTGAGAAAATCTCTTCGCTCGTTATCGGATTCCCGTCAATATCGGTGGTCGTGAACTCAATTTTCTTCCCGATCATCGCCTCATATGGATTCACGGGTTCAAAGTATTCCGCATTGGCTATTATGTCATCCATGGATTCCTTTATCTTATTATATTCATCGAGGAATTCTCCGGAAAGATTATTAGCGTTCTCGTTTTGCAAATTATTGATCAGGAAAAAGGTGCAGTTCCCGGCCTTTCCTATCTCATTGAAATCATCCGCAGTATTCTTTTCACTCTCCGCTGTTCCCTCATTCAGGAATTCCACCATTTCGTCCACGCCCCTATTGCCATTTATCCCAAAGATATAGGCCAGATTGAAAGTAGAAGAATAGTATTTTTTCACATCTTCTTCTGAGGGTTCCTCCTGGGATCTAAGTTCATTCAGCCATTCTTTCGTGACTCCGATATAGGCGAGCGAGGTCATATATACCCCCTCATTCGTTCCCATTTCTCTGGCGTTTCCGACTATGACTCCCTTGAAATCCCTGAATTCTTCCGGCAATCTGAACCTGACCCCGCCCTCGAGATCCATCACGATTTCACCCGTCTTCTCTGCCGCTGCGCCTTCCTCCGCTGCGGCACTTTCCTCCGCCGCAGCGCCTTCCTCTGCTGCGGCACTTTCCTCTGCCACAGCACTTTCCGCCGCCTGTTCTACAGCGTCATCCTTCACTTCTTCCTGAGCTTCAGCACTGACATTCTCAGCCGTCTGAGCTTCAGCACTGACATTCTCAGTCGTCTGAGTGGCAACCCCATTATCAGCATTAGCTGCCCCCGCGCCCTGCCCGCCATTTGCGCCACATCCCGTCACAGCCACCATGGCTCCTGAGAGCAGGAGCGCAATAATTCTTCTCTTCATTTCATTCCCTTTCTATATTTATCACCAAAGGCTGAGAGCGCCCAAAGGCGCCTCCGATCGTTAAATTTTCCTTGACTGCCAGAACCATATTCCCATTGTCGGAAACGCTCTTGTTTCCCTCCCTATAACGACCTCGCACCCTCATACACGGTCCCTTGTCTATGCAATATCCGACCGAAAGGATATCAATAAACCAATGGATTTGCAAGAGGATTTCATCAAGAAAGGCATCAATGCTTCTGTGGATTCAAATATTGCTTCGAACGACTCGACACTAATCAATGCAGGATGCGAGCTGCTATGATTTACACGAAGAATTTTGAAAATGCCAGAAAGATCTTTTTCAACTATTTTGATAGGCTTCACATGAAAATAGTTTGAATTATAGCTATTATCTGTTATACTTATCCGTAACAGGAGGTAAAACACTCATGATGATAAATACCAACTCCATGATTTCTATAACCGAAGCCAATCAGAATTTCAGCAAGGTGGCAAAACTGGTCGATACCAACGGCTCAGCAGTCATACTGAAAAACAATGCTCCAAGATACCTAATCGTGTCCTTCGATCAGGCAGAGAGCATGCAACTCGCTAAGGACGAGGATGTTTTCTCTATATCTGAACGGCTGATTAAGCAAAACCATGAAGCCTATCGGGAGCTTGCAAAATGATTATACTCGATAAGCGTCTTGTTGTCATGCTCCATGAGCAGCTTATCAGGGAAACAGGGGGAAGTCAGGGTATCCGTGACGAGGGATTGTTGGAATCCGCTCTTTCCGTGCCTTTTCAAGAGTTCGAAGGTGTATCAGCGTATCCTACTATTGAACACAAGGCGGCTCGTTTAGGTTATGGACTGGCAAAGAACCATGCCTTCATAGACGGAAATAAGAGGATAGGCGCACACGCTATGCTGGTATTCCTTGGCTTGAACCATATAGAACTGAAATACTCACAAAACGAACTATCAGACTTATTCTTAAAGGTCGCTGATGGTACGATTGATGAGACTGCATTATATCAATGGATTTCAAGCCATGAGATATAAAATTTATCTGACTTGACCGACAAGTCAGTAAAAACACGTCGGCAAAAAAATGAGATATCGGAATACATACGAGGAGGTTTATTATGACAGACTATGGTTTATTCGAGAACGATATGTGGGATGTATTCTTTGTTATAGGATGTGATGGCTGATTCCTGACTTATAAAAACCCGCCTATGAAGGCGGGTCGAATGATGAGACACGCGGGACTTGAACCCGCGACACCCTGATTAAAAGTCAGGTGCTCTACCAACTGAGCTAGTATCTCCCATATGTAATGCAAAAAGCCATCAGACTTTTGCATGATTAAATAATAAATCTTGAACCCATAAGCTC
>JAGBNY010000085.1 GCA_017634175.1 Lachnospiraceae bacterium | reverse complement strand
TCCTATCACGTTCATGCCGGGCATGAGTCCCTCATTCAGGATAGTGCCTGCGGGAACGCCCTCATCTAGAGCCTGCTGGCAAAGCGCCACCACCTGCTTCTTCTTTCCCTTTTGAAGCTGCTCTGAAATTTCCTCTAAAACACCCATCTTTCTATCTCCTTTGATATAATTTTCTACCTGTACTGTCGAAAGTGCCTTACGGTGCTTCCAACCCAACCCAAAAGACTCGCAAAGCAAGCACTTTGCGCTCTACTGTCCGATATCGCAGACTGTTTGCTCATTTTGTGGCATGACTCCGCAAAATCTGCGCTCTATAGTCTTTGATTCAAGCCTTATAAAAATCCTTCACTGCCTTGAAGAACGAATCAATGTTCTCCCACGGTGTCATCGGAGGGATATCGCAGCCTGAAGAAATCACGAAATTCGGATACTTTGAGCACTCCGTTAATAGCTCAGTTGTCGTCTTATAAATGCTTTCCGGCGTGCCATTCCTGAATTCCCCGGCCGGGTCCACATTTCCCATTGCTATGAAGCCCTCCGGGATATGGGGCATCATCTCTGAGAGCTTGATGGCATTACCAAAATGGAAGACCCTGCATCCATTATTCACAATGCTGTCCACAGTAGCGATCGTAGAATTTCCACAATTATGATAAACAATAACGAAGTTCTCGTCCTGCACCGCCTCTACGATCTGCTTCACATAGTCTCCGGAAAATTCCTGAGCCAGATCCAGGGACAGGAGACCCGCTAATGGCTCTGCGACGACCACACCGTTGATTCCTGTTTCCTTGAATGCCTTGATATAGTCTATCAAGAAAGCCGTCACCTTTTTCATGACTATGTGTACCATGTCTGGCTCTTCATAGCAATTAATCATTGCATTAGATACGTCCATGAGCCTCCCTGCGAGAGAGAAGGGGCCGATGCAGCCCGCAAGCACAGGGCGGTCTGTAATCAGCTCTGCGGCCTTCCTCATCGCTTCTACACAGTTCCCCGTGCGTCCCGCTCCAACCTTCGGGACTTCAAGCGCCTCTGCCTCTTCCTCCGTGTCCACGATCGAGCCTACCACAGTAGGGACTTCCTCAGCAGAGAAACGGATTTCTGAGCCAAAGGCCTCCGCCTCAACGGAGAGATCCATGTAGCTGACCGCCGCCGCAGTATCGAAATTGTCAGCGATGATCTTCATGCCCTGAGACTGCTTATCGCTGTCACGAGTGAGCTCGTCAACCGTCACGTCCATCTTTTGCACGGACGGGAACGAAAGCACCGGAAGCGCCTTCTTTTCCTTATTCGCAATAGTTTCCTCTATCCATTTATACATATTCATCTTCATAATGTCTCCTTCTGTCGCAAATTAATATGCTCTCGAAAAAATATCCTACGCAATCTGTACATTTAATTTTGCGACAGTGCCTAAGAACTTCAAGCACCTTTTGTTGATAAGTTGAAGATACACCTATCCGCCCCCTCAATCCATACAAAATCAAGCTAAAAATCTTAAAAAAATTGCTGCCTGTACGGTTGGAAGCGCCCTACCGCACTATCGCCCCACTCCAAAAGACTTTCATATTGCTCTAAATCGGGAACTTCCTGAATTCGCTTGGAGACATGCCAATCCGGCTATTAAAGGCATAGGAAAAGGCTGTATCATTCTGATAGCCCACCTGTTCAGATATGAGACCTATAGGAAGGTCGGTCGTCTTCAATAGATACATCGCCCTGTTGATCCTGACTATCATCAAATATTCATGGGGAGAGTACCCGCAGTCCCTCTTGAAAACTCTCGAAAAATGATACTGGCTAATGCTCACCTTGTCCGCCAGGTCCTTAAGACTTAGTTGCTCTCTATAATGAGAATTGATGAATTTCAAGGCTTTTTGGGTAATATCAGAGATAGAGTCCGATTCATCGTCTGGCATGGCAGAGGAATCCTCCAAAAATGAGATTAAGAGCCTATAGACCTTTAGGGACTGCTTCCATTCATTAGTAAATTGTCCATTTCTGTAGACATATACGAATTCCAGCATCTGCTTTCTTGTACTCTCAGGATCCCTCACAGAAAAGACAAAGCTCTTCTTCTCTTCACGAACCTTTTTATAAAAAGCCCCTACATTGGAGCCATTTATATGAACCCAGACAAATTCAGCATGGCCCACAGCATGGTACTCATGGGGCAGATGGCAATCCAAAAAGCATACCTGTCCAGGCTTCACCACTTCAACTCTCTCCTCGCTTCTCATGGACATCTTTCCCTTTATCAGGTACAGCAAAAGATAATTCCCATAGTCCTCCCTTTCAATCTTATAGCCCTCAGCCGTAAAATAGTGGCCGCAGGAAATTGGATAGAAAAGCATGTTGATCGCATTCTCGGATGGAGTCATGAGATAGATGTCAGAGCCCGATTCCACTCCCGTCTCTTTCACAAGCATGAATAAATGCCTCCACATTTGACATATTCTATTTAGCATTATAAAATATATGGTTATATTTTGCTAGATAAATCCAGTAAATAGCCCTTATTTTTTATTATTATAACTATCCTCACCGCCCTCACATCTGACAAAACGATTTTTTGTGAGGTGCGGGCAGGGGCTGAATAGTCAGGATTTGTGGTTTGTAGAAGGGACTCCAAACAATGACAAAAGAATTGGCAGAGACTATTGCAAAGGAATCAGGTTATTCCCACTGGGGCATTTTCCCCGTAGGAAGCTTAAATTTCAGGGAAGAAGTGCGGGATATGTGCAAGAGCGATAGATGCGGTAAATACGGGAAGCTTTGGACCTGCCCGCCCGCTTTGGGGTCACTTGAAGAAATCGCTGACAAGGCAAGAAAGTACGATTGGGGGATCTTGCTTCAGACAACAGGCGAGCTTGAAGACTCTTTTGACTATGAGTCCATTGACCAGACCATGAATGAAGCCAGGTCTCATTTCATTAACTTCATATCCGCCTTGTCCAACAAAGCTTTGGCCGAGGATTATCTTCCAATGAGCAGCAACGGCTGCGATAAGTGCGAGAAATGCACCTACCCCGGCAGCCCCTGTCGTTTCCCGGATCAGGCAATCCCATCGATTGAGGCTTACGGACTCATTGTGAACGATGTATGTACCTCCGCTAATCTCTCCTATTACTACGGAAAAAACACGATCACATTTTCGGCAGCCGTGCTATTCCGGTAAGCTGACCCCTTGCAGCCCCTTATACAATAATCCGTTGCCATTCACGTTCAAAAAGGCCGACAGTGAACAGTAACTCCAATCCACATAAAAAAGGTTCATTAAACTTGACAAAATATGAATAAAAAATACTTGAAAACCGTTCTGCTGATATCTATAATTGCAATCGCTCTTCTCATATGCTTCGCCATATTTTCCCGTAAAAATAGTCCCGATGACAGCGCTGCGGATACTGCTTCCTCAATCAGCAGCGACCATACGCCGAGCAGCGATTCTGCCTTCAGTAGCAATGAATATTCCCAGTCCATTTCACAAGACGAATACCATATGGATCCAGATGACATCACCCCAAATGAGTTCTTTTCTATATGCAATAATTATGCCCGTGCGCTGGTTTCCGGAAATATCGTAATTCCAGAGACTATCTATACCAATGTTCGTTTCAACGGTCACACACTTTCCGGCAATGCGGTGTTCTCTGTCTCTTCATGGGATTTGGAGGGCGATACATTGGTCTTAAACACGAATGTCCGTTTCCCCTGCTCCATAAAGATGGAGCGCATGGAGAATGGCGAGATAGGGTACTCCATAGAGAACCTGGGAAGCGTCCTGGACATGGATATGTCGAACCTGAACGAATATGAGCATCTTATCTGGATGGTCTATTTGAGGGAAGCGAATAATTTCACCATTCAAAGGAAGCTCGTGATAAAAGAATATGCCGAAGAGAATAACCTTGACATCAAGGGCTTCAGCGTGGACGGGGAATTCACGCATTTAGATTCATAGTCCATAGAATTTTATTCATCGCAGTCGGAAACACGCACCAACTTCCGCTTTTCCACAGCACAAAAGAAACGGATTAAATATCAAAACGCAGATATTTAATCCGTTTCCTATTTTTTCTATTCCCTTAAATCTTGAAGAAAGCAATCGCCTCGCTCATGTTGTCATTTATTTTCCGCATCTCAGTCGTGGAATCCTGAGTATCGGTGCAAGATTGGGTCACAGCCTGGCAGGAAGCCGCCACTTCTTCAGAAGAAGCACCTAGTTCCTCAGAAATTGCCCCCAGGTCCGTAGTGGAATGAATGAGTTCCGTCTTTATCCCATCCAAGGTCTCCGTCATACGACGAATCGTATCTATGCCCTTAATTGAAACTTCCACCGAATCGGACAGTAAAATGAATTTCTCTTCCGCTTTTTCAATGTCCTCCCTCTCTTTATTCACCACATCCAGCACCCTGTTGGAAATCTCAACAGTCCCATTCGAGAGCGAGATGACATTCTCGATTATCTGCTTTATCTTCTTCGCGGATTCGGCAGACGAATCTGCGAGCCCCCTTATCTCGTCCGCAACCACCGCAAAGCCCCGGCCCGCATCCCCCGCGCGGGCGGCCTCGATGGAGGCATTCAGGGAAAGGAGGTTGGTCTGCGCGGCTATTGTCTCTATGGCCTGTATGGCCTGGCCAATATTAGATATCGCGGAATTTGTCTCATTAATCTTGTTACTGATTTCCTGCATGGCATCGACGGACTCGCTTGCGCCGTCATAAACCGATTTCATGCAGTTCGTCGCTTCGCTATTCGCATTCTTTATCGTGGTAGAGGCCGAGAACAGGTTTTCTACATTAGTATTCAATTCTTCTATGCTGTCACCCAGTTCCGAAGCCTTCTCCGCCATGGTCTGGGCATTCATGGCGACGCTCCGCGATGTCTCAGCCACTTCATTGACAGCGGTATTTATCTGCGAGATAGAGTCCACGTTATTGCCCGTCATCCCATCCACGCTTACAATAGAGCGATTCAGCTCTCCCGCTGCCTCATGCACCGACTTCATCGAGGAATTCAGCGCGTCCCGAAGGGCATTGAAGGAGCGCAGGATGCTGGATGTTTCCTTTATATAAGATTTCACATCGCAGCGAGCCGTCACATCCCCGGTACTAAGCTGATCCAGGGATTTGGACACTTCGATAAGCGGAACCGATATCTTCCCTTCTGACAACAGGGCGACAATGGTGAATACTATGAGACAAATGACGCAGATAACGATTATGGTTATAAATATCGACCTGATGCCAGAGAGGACCTCGTCCTCATCTGCAACAAGCACCGCGATATAATGCCCACCATCCCCTATATAGTAGCCGGAGTATTTGGTCTCTCCCCGATATTTGTACTCCAAAACATCGGGCTCCGGCAGCCTGGAGGCCGCGAGCTCTGCCACCAGATGCTTTACCGCGTCATTCTCCACGGGGCTGCCAATCCTGCTCTCGTCTTTATGATACAGCATGGTCCCCACCTTATCGACAAAGTAAACATAGCCCGTGTCCAGCCCGAGGGTCGACACATCCGAGATTTCTTTAGCAATATCCTTGACATAAAAGGCTCCCCCTGCAAAGCCCATCGGCTTCCCATCGATTACTATGGGCGCATAAATGGACATTATATTCTGCCCGCTGGAGGGACTCACGATTACCCCCGCATTATAGACCCCGCCGTTACTTACGGCTTTTTCCATTGCTTCTTGAAGCGAGGTAAGCTTGTCCCCCTCCCGCAGAGTGACCCCAATCATAGCCTCATTGGGATGAGAAAAGGTCTTTGTACCCCAGTCCGCAAGATAAAGCCCCTCCCAGCCCTCTAAACCTTCAAAAAATTTCAATGTATATTCCTGTATGGCCTTGGCATTTTCAGGATCATCCGGATTCAAAAGCATCTGCCGGGCGATAGGGGCCGATGCAAAGCCCTTGAGAAGCTCTCCATTCTTTCTCGCTATAGTATCAAAGGAAGTCCCAATTTCTGAAATCACCTGTATAAAGGAATCATGGGTATATTTAACGATCTGTTTCCTGCTGGTATTAATGGCAACAATCGCAACCATAATGGCCGTCACGAGCATGGGCAGCAAGGCGAAGCAG
>JAGBNY010000084.1 GCA_017634175.1 Lachnospiraceae bacterium | reverse complement strand
GCTACGTGAGACAGGAGGACGGCAAGGTCGAGGGGGCCCAGAGCAACGACATCATCGACGCCTGGAGGAACCTCGAGAGTCAGACCGTGAGCGGCGATTCGACGGACACCGCAGTCAATGCGGACGCGGCAGTGCCGGGGAAATAGGGATAGAGGAGCGGTGGAGTTTTTTTAGAAAAAACGAAAGGAGACTGTTATGTACAAGCCTCTGCCTATTGGGGTGGAATTTTTCAATGAGTTTAAGAAAGATAATTATTATTATGTAGATAAGACACTCTTTATAAAGGAACTAATCGATAAGAAGGGCAAGGTCAACCTATTCACGAGGCCCAGGAGATTCGGGAAGACCTTGACCCTCGATATGCTGCGCTGCTTCTTTGAAGAGGGGTCGGATCCCGGGCTTTTTTCGGGGCTCAAGATAATGGATGCGGGGGATGAGTATACCTCCTTGATGGGGAAATTCCCGGTGATCTTCCTCACCTTGAAATCGGCCAAGACCGGGAAGGAGGAACTGGCCTTCAATGCTTTGAGGAACACGATCGCAAGGGAATTCGACCGCCACAGTTCTGTCCTTGAAAGCAGCGCTTTGAGCGACGAGGAGAAGGAAAAATTCATTAATTTCAGAGGCTGGAAGCTGGAGCCGGATCAATATGCGGACAGCCTGAAATTCTTATGCGAAAGCATAAAGAAGGCTAGGGACAAGAATTCGATCATACTCATAGACGAGTACGATGTGCCGCTTGAGAGCTCCTTTTATGACGGATACTACGGCCATATGGTGAGTTTCATCCGGGGCCTCTTCGAGGGGGCGCTTAAGACCAATACCGCCCTGGAATTCGCTTGTCTAACCGGGTGCCTTAGAATATCCAAGGAGTCAATATTCACCGGGCTCAATAATCTCAAGATTAATTCTATCCTCACGACCAATTACGGGGAGTACTTCGGCTTCACGGACGAGGAGGTGCAGCGCATCCTGGAGGACTACGGCCTTTCGGACAGGTACGGCGAGGTCCGGGACTGGTACAATGGGTACGATTTCGGCGGGAAGAATGTCTACAATCCCTGGAGCACGATCTACTATGTGGACGACCATGTCGCGAAGCATGACGCCTTCCCCAAGTCCTACTGGGCGAACACCAGCTCGAATTCGATCGTGAGGGACCTGGTGGAGCGCGCGGACAGTGACACGAAGACTGAGATAGAGAGGCTCATAGAGTGGGGGAGCATAGAGAAGCCCATTCATGAGGACATCACTTACGGCGAGATCTATAAGGAGCAGGACAATCTATGGAACTTTATGTTCTTCACCGGGTACCTGAAGATCATCTCGCAGAGATTTGAAAATGACACGCTCTATGCCACCATGGTGATACCGAACAGGGAGACAAGGTATATCTATTCGCAAAAAATAGTCAACTGGTTCAGCCAGGAGATCGTCCAGAAATCGGACAGGGGCGCCCTTTTTGACGCGATGAAGAATGGGGACGCTCAGGGCTTCGAGCGGGAGATCAATAAGCTGCTCCGGCCCTCGATCAGCTACCTGGATTCCTATGAGAACTTCTACCACGGCTTCATGGCGGGAATCCTTGTCGGGATCGATGGCTACGCTGTGAAGAGCAACAGGGAGTCGGGGGATGGCCGGAGCGATATCCTCGTGAAGCCCGTGAATATATTTGATAAGGCCTTCGTGATAGAGCTTAAGGCCGTCAAGCGGGAGGGCAGGAGCCCGGTGACTCTGGAGATGATGGACCGGGCGGCGGAAGCCGCCATAAAGCAGATCGACGACTTAAGCTATGCGGATGCCCTCCTGGAAGATGGCTACGGGAACATCGGGAGGTACGGGATCTCCTTCTTTAAGAAGAATTGCAGGGTGCATTTTAGGGACGGGTATTGAGCCCGCGCGGCCAATCAGGCGTATGATAGCGATAAGGACGGTATAGGCATAAATGGGAAAAGGCAGGAGCGGGGGCTCCTGCCTTTTCTGATATTACATTTCTAAGCTTGGCTCCTGGATTTGGAAGCTGTTGCTTCTTTGGAGCTTTGCCGGCGCGTAGGTTTTTTTCTGGGGTTTATTTGCGGTTTTATTCTGCTCCACTTTCTGCTTGAGGTACTCGAAGTTGACATTTTTTCTCGTGGTATCGGCAGAGCGGGCCTCGGCTCTATCGTTCACGTGATCATTTTTAATGCGGATCAGTTCGGACTTAAGCGGCTTCTCGGCTTTCTTCGCCTCTTTAGCCGCATATTCTTCCCTGAGCTTATCGGCATCGGGATGCCCCTCGAACATCTTCTCGGATTTGGCCTTTTTCAGGGCGTCCAGCCTTGCCATTTCGGCCTTTTCAACCCTATTCCCCTCTTTTAGCGCATATTCTTCCCTGAGTTTATCGGCATTGGGCTGCCCCCCGAACATCTTCTCGGATTCGGCTTTTTCCAGGGCGGCCAGCCTTGTCTTATTGGCCATTTTAACTATATTTCGCTTCTCCAAGGCTTCTTTTACATTATCGGCAGAGCGGGCCTCGGCTCTATCGTTCACGTGATCATTTTTAATGCGGACCAGTTCGGACTTAAGCGGCTTCACGGCTTTCTCCGCCTCTTTAGCCGCATATTCTTCCCTGAGCTTCTCGGCATCGGGCTTCCCCTCGAACATCTTCTCGGATTTGGCCTTTTCCAGGGCGGCTAACCTTGCCTTGTTGGCCTTTTCAACTATATTCAGCTTCTCCATGGCTTCTTCTACATATTCGTCGTTCTCCTTGGAAATCAGCTTATCCGGGGTCGCTTCCTTTATGAATTGAAAAACGTTATTTGGGCTTTCGGGATCCGTCAGATTCATGATTGACCTCGCGGCCTCCACCCGGGTTTCCGTGCCCTTGTAATTCTGCTTCTCGCTGTATTTCACATAAGCCGCCGCTTTTTCATTGACATCCTTATAAAGCCTTTGCAGATCCTTTTCCTGCTCGGGCGTCATCCTTTTTGGAGGGCCGCTGAAGGGCTGTTTTTCATGGAAGTCCTTGAACCAGCCATTCAGCCTTGCGACAGAGGTCTTTAGGGCTTTTGCCTGCTTTGAGGTCCGGCTGAAGAAGCCCCTATTGGCATCCAGACCCTTAGCGAAATCCTGAAAGCGCTTGGCATCCAGCTCCATTTTTCTATAGATCAGGTCATTGTTGACGGCAGGGGCTGTCTTTTTATTGAAATTACCTAGGTTTGACTTCCACCCCCTTGGACCACTTGTGAGATTTACGAAGCCATCATCCCTGCCGCCGAAAAGATTGTCTACTATCTCCTGCCTGTTTGAAAGCGTTATTTTGGATGCGGTGTTTCGCATGGACGAAAACATTTTCGTGGATTCTCTCTTGAAATTATTCTGGAAATTCTTAAGCATGTCAAGGTCGCTCATGCCTTCTTTGGATAATGAGGTATATTCCAGCTTCCTGTTAAATTTCATATGCGCATCGTTTACGCAATTTGACAAATTATCTACTCCACTCAATAAATTGGAGATAGGGAATTTTTTATTCGTTTTCTCCATCTCTTTCATGGAGACTTTGTGGTCCCCGTCTCCTATATTTGCCCCTAGGTTATCATGAATACTCCTTACATCTCCGTTTGTCTCCTCTTTAGTTCCATAGCCAATCCCGAAATTATTGATTATCGGATTATACTGCAGCTCGTACATATGGTTAACCGCATTGTCGATGAATGCCTGCTCCAAGCTAACCACATTTTTGTCAAAATCTGCATTACGATTATATGCTATATTCTGCTGTTTGGATAAGCTATCAAATAAAGTTGGTAACAAATTGTTCTCCAGCTCAGTGCTTTCCTTATATACCTTGATAAGATCCTCTTTTGACGTTTCGCCAGAATTTATATCGGCTAAATCATCGCATTTGCCCCAGCTATCCAGGATAACAAAGGCATATAATTGCTGCTTTGCAAAATTGACATTACCATTAATCTCGTCAGGCAGTTCTTTGCAATAATCCAGCATGGTCTTGATAGTCAGGTCAGTCTTATCAGCAATAGATAACTGGACACCTGCATTTTCTCGTTTTTTTATCTCTTGCTTTAATCTTTTTGTGTACTCCTCTCTATATTTCCTTGCGTAACTCGACTGATTATAAAGATCAACAAAATTCCGCACTGTAGCCTGTGCGAATTTGGCAGCACCTGCCTTGCCGTTGTTGCATAGTTCAGATAGTTCTGCTTGAGTGTACTTGTTTAAGTCTTTTCTTAATTTTGGCATTGTTAAATCCTCCTCATTTGAGCCATTTGGTAAAACTGGCTAGTTATTTATATATACGAATCAAATCGGCAAATAGGCCGGGTTTTTTTAAGAATTTGCGATTGCATCGGGTAGTCCATACTTATCCCTCATATCCATAACTGCATCATCCACAGCTTGAGCCCTGGAGATCTCAAGCTTTTTTAAGAGTTCGGATTCAGTCATTTTGACATAGGGGTCGGCCGTGGTTTTTCTTACTTCAAAGGGAAAACCGTTCATGGATACGGCTTTTGTCAAGAAAATCCGGATTGCCGTGGTCGTATCTGTACCGAGGTCGCGGAACAGGTTGTCGGATTTGAGCTTAAGGTCGTCATCAACCCGTAATTGTATTGTGCTTGCCATAAGAAACCTCCTGAAAGTTTAACGCGGTCATCATTAGTGTACTACAAAATCATTGCAAATGCAATAATTTTGCATGATATTTCTACGATAAACGCATCAATTTTTGGGAAAAACAAGAGATGGTCTCATAAAAGAGCCCACATCTCTTATTTTTTTGTTGAAATATATTACATATTCATATATAATGTCTTATATTATG
>JAGBNY010000010.1 GCA_017634175.1 Lachnospiraceae bacterium | reverse complement strand
TGTGGTTTACGGCGCAGGCTATACCATGAACCATAAGAACGGAATACATATATTCGATTTCTTCCCTGAGACCGGCCGCATCAAGCATAGGAGCGTGGTGGAGATCACGAATGCCAGCTATATCGCTATCTCCCATAATTGCAAATATCTCTATTCTATAACTGATGACGGGGTCGCAGCCTACAAAATACTCGAGAATGGCGACCTGGACTTCATGAACCTGACCGACATCAATGGGATGAGGGGCTGCTATATCTCCAATGATTACGATGACAAGTTCCTCTTCGTCGCAGGCTATCACGACGGGAAGATCACCGTGCTGTCCATAAATGAGGACGGCAGCGTCAACGAAATCTGCGACGAGATCTATCAAAAGGGCTTAGGCTCCATTGCCGAGCGCAATTTCAGGCCTCATGTGGACTGCGTGAAGATGACCCGTGACAATAAGTATCTCTGCGCCACGGACGTGGGAATGGATCAGACAAAGATCTATAGATTGGACCATTCAAAGGGGAAATTGAAGCTAGTGGACATAGTGCGCTCTGAAATCGAGTCCGCCCCCCACCATATCAAGTTCTCCCTTGACGGCAGATTCGCCTACATCATCCACGAGCTGAAGAGCCAGATAGATGTTTATACCTATAGGGACTTAGGGGAGCGCCCTCAATTCGAGAAGATCCAATCTGTCTCCACCCTGGACAAGTATGCCAGCAAGGTGACAGCCGCCTATGCGATCCAGCTCTCCAAGGACGGGAAATACCTGTTCTGTACTAATGCTGGTGATGACTCCGTGGGCTGCTTTGAGAGGAATGATGAGACAGGTCTTTTGACAAAGCTCTTCGTCCTCCCGGTTTCAGGCAGGTTCCCGAAGGACATCTCGATAAGCGAGGACACAAAGTTCCTGCTCTCAATGAATCATGAGTCCAATACAATATCCTTCCTTAAGATAGATCTTGAAAAACGGACTTTGGTACTCAATGGGCCGATGGAGCCCTATGAGTCCGGTAACTGCATCATTATACACAAGCTATTAAGCAGCGTTCCCTGATGCGTGTAGATTTCCGGCTTTTCTCCATTCAAAAGAGGCTTAAAAGCCCTCTTTTCGGATGGAGGATATTCGGAAACCTTGATTTTAGGGAACCGGACAGACGCCGGCTCTTGCCCTTCTGCCCGGTTTTCCCTTTGGAGGTATATGAATGGCAGAAAGGCTCGTCGAACTGCAGAATATCTGCAAAAGCTTTGGCAACACTCAGGTACTCGATGACTTAAATCTCTACATCAGAGAAAATGAATTCCTCACCCTCTTAGGTCCCTCAGGCTGCGGCAAAACTACGATTCTAAGGATTCTTGGAGGATTCGAATCGCCCGATTCCGGGCATGTCATGTTCCATAATAAGGACATCACAAATCTTCCCCCCCACTCCAGAGAATTGAATACCGTATTTCAAAAATATGCCCTTTTTCCGCATATGACCATAGCGGAAAATATTGCCTTTGGGCTGAAAATCAAGAAGAAATCTGAGTCCTATATAAAGGACAAAATTTCCTATGCTCTCAAACTCGTTAACCTGGACGGATTCGAGAACCGTTATCCGGACTCTCTTTCAGGGGGTCAGCAGCAGAGAATCGCGATCGCGAGAGCCATAGTCAACGAGCCAAAGATGCTCCTTTTGGACGAGCCCCTAGGGGCCCTGGACCTGAAGCTCAGGCAGGACATGCAATATGAGCTTATCCGCTTAAAAAATGAGCTTGGTATCACCTTCCTCTATGTTACTCATGATCAGGAAGAGGCCCTCACGATGTCGGATACGATAGTCGTGATGAACCAGGGCTATATCCAGCAGATCGGTACCCCAAAGGATATTTATGACGAGCCGCAGAATGCCTTCGTCGCTGATTTCATTGGCGACTCCAACATCATCCCCGGGATCATGATCCATGACAAATTGGTGAAAATACTTGACGCCAATTTCGACTGTGTGGACACAGGCTTTGGGGAGAATAAGCCAGTGGACGTCGTCATCAGGCCGGAGGACGTGGACCTTGTAGAACCGGAAAAAGGCATAATCACCGGGACCGTCACAGACGTACTTTTCAAGGGAGTCCATTATGAGATGTGCGTCATGGCAAGGGACTTTGAATGGATAGTCCAATCAACGGACAGTTTCCCCGTGGACAGCAAGGTCGGGATCTGGGTGGATCCCTTCAATATCCAGATAATGCACAAACCTGAATCCGAAGACGAGAAAGCGGCGGTAATTGACCTATGAATAAATCTAAGACGACCCTTTTGGCCGCGCCATACGCTGTATGGAGCGCGGGCTTTGTAGTAATACCTTTGTTTATTATCCTGTTCTACGGTCTCACGAGCGAAAATGGCGGCCTCTCAACTGGCATACTTCAGGCTGCGGCAGACCCCATCAATCAAAAGGCCTTAGCTTTATCGATCGTTTTCTCCCTAATTGCGACCTTGATCTGTCTCTTAATCGCCTACCCGCTATCCCTGGTGCTGTCCGCCCTGTCAGGGAAGGCTGGCCGGGAGAATACCACCTTCTTTACAATGCTCTTCATCCTGCCGATGTGGATAAATTCCCTTATCCGCACCATTGCCTGGCAGAACATCCTGGAGAGGACAGGCGTAATAAACCGTTTTTTAAACTTTGCAGGGCTTCCGGAGCTGAATATCATTAATAAGCCTCCCGCTATCATATTGGGGATGGTGTACGATTTTCTGCCCTTCATGATTCTTCCGATCTATAACAGCATCCTTAAGATAAATAAGGACTACATAGATGCCGCAAAGGACCTCGGGGCGAATAATATCCAGACGATCTTCAAGGTAACTCTGCCCCTGAGTCTCCCCGGCATAATTGCGGGCATTACCATGGTCTTTGTCCCGAGCCTGACCACCTTCGTGATCTCGGACATCCTGGGAGGCGGCAAGATCCTCTTAGTCGGGAACATAGTGGAGCAGCTCTTCACCCTGGATAATGACTGGCACGCAGGCTCTGCCCTCTCATGCGTCCTCATGGTATTCATCATCATAAATATCCTTATCTCCGAGCTTTCCGAGAGAAAGGATCTTTCAGAAAATAGCAAAGGGGGGATAGAACTATGAAGAAATCAGCTTGGGCAGGGAAACTGTACCTTATTTTGGTCTTAATCTTCCTCTATGCCCCGATATTCACCCTCATTGTGCTTTCCTTCAATGACTCCAAATCCAGGTCTCATTGGGACGGCTTCACCCTCGATTGGTACATCTCACTCTTTTCCAACGAGTACATAATGAACGCCTTTTGGAACACTATCCTTATAGCCCTGGTTTCCAGCATAGTGGCCACTCTTGTAGGGACTGCTGCGTCCATTGGAATGTACCGCATGAAGCTTCCGATGAAGCGGCTTATGATGGGTGTAACGAATATCCCGATGCTGAATGCGGACATCGTGACCGGGATCTCCCTCATGCTGCTCTTCATCGCCTGCCGCATGACCATGGGCTTCGCCTCGGTGCTGATCGCCCATATAACCTTCAATATCCCCTATGTGATCATCTCGGTGCTGCCAAGATTCGCCAGTTTGGATAAGTCCCAATTCGAGGCCGCACTGGATCTTGGAGCCACCCCTGTCGTTGCCTTCCGAAAGATAGTGCTGCCGGACCTCATGCCAGGCATCATCGCCGGCTTTTTGATGTCCTTTACAATGTCCCTTGACGACTTCATCATCACCCACTTCACCAAGGGACCAGGGGTGGACACTCTTTCAACCAAGATTTACGCAGAGCTGAAAAAAGGCATAAACCCCGAGATCTATGCCCTCTCCACCATCCTCTTTGCCTTCGTCCTCTTGATGCTCTTCCTAATAAATATGAAGAATTCCGATAGGACGAGCCGGAGAAGAGGCCCTAAGAATTGGGCTTTCCTTAGAAAGGCGACAGCCGGCATATCAATTGGACTCTTCCTCTGCCTCTCTCTCACCTCCTGCGCGAGCTCCTACGATTATGACGATGAGAACACCCTCTTCGTCTATAATTGGGGAGAGTACCTGGATCCCACGATAATAGAGGATTTCACCGAGGAGACCGGAATAGAGGTCATCTACGATGAGTACGAGACGAACGAGGTCATGTATCCCAAAATCATCAGCGGGGCTGCCCAGTACGACCTGGTCTGTCCATCGGACTACATGATAGAAAAAATGATCTCAGAAGATCTGCTGCTGCCCTTAGACAAGTCGAAGCTGCCCAATTTGAAGAATATTGATCCCGCCTACCTCAAAATGTCCGAGTCCTTTGATCCGGGCAATAAGTACTCCCTGCCCCATACCTTCGGGACAGTCGGCATCCTCTATAATAAGAGCATGGTGGACCCGGAGGATTCCTTCGATACCTGGAGCATACTCTGGGACGAAAAGTATAAGGACGATATCCTGATGCAGGACTCAGTAAGGGACGCAATGATGGTGGCCTTAAAGCTCCTTGGCTACTCGATGAATACGACAGATCCAAATGAGCTGCGGGAAGCGCAGCAGCTCCTCATGAAGCAGAAGCCCTTGGTACAGGCCTACGTGGTGGATCAGGTCAGGGACAAGATGATAGGAAACGAGGCCGCGATTGGCGTGATCTACTCAGGGGAGGCCATCTACACCCAGGAAGAGAATCCGGACCTCGAATATGTGATACCGAAAGAGGGCACCAACTTTTGGCTGGACTCCTGGGTCATATTGAAAGGCACGAAGCACGAGGAGAATGCGCATAAATTCCTGAATTTCCTAATGGAGCCGGAAATGGGCTGGCGGAATTTTGACTATATTACCTACTCTACCCCGAATATCGGCGGCAGGGCCTTAATAGAAGAGGAAGAAATAAGGAACTCAGAAATCGCCTTTCCCCACCTCGAGGACTACTACGGGCTTGAGACCTACTCCTACATGGGGGATGACTATGAGCGTCAGATGAATAGGCTGTGGAGAGAGGTAAAATCTTTTTAAGGAGGATTTCACTTGAAAAACAAAAAAGCATTATTAATCGCTATCTCGCTGTGCCTGTCCTTGTTCCTAGGCGGCTGCACCTACGAGAGCAATGGCATGACCTTTTCCTTCAATGGAAATGAAGCCGAAGGAAACAGCGAAACAATGTCCTATAATGGAGCCAGCGAGACCGAATTCGAGTACTGGAACCCATCGTCCAATGCGATGCAGTCCATTATTTCGTATGTTGAAGATGTCACAGACCCATCTTCGGATAGTTTTGTCGAAGAGGGGGACCGTATCGCAGTTTTCGACCTGGACGGGACGCTTATCGGTGAAAGATTCCCCACCTATATCGATCAATGCCTGATGCTGCATAGGTACCTGCACGACCCATCCTTTGAACCCGACCCCGAGACAAGGGAATACATGCTCAACCTTGAGAATGCGCTCTTGAATGGCCTCGAAAAACCCTCAGCCCCAAAGTCGTCCGGCGAATTCATCTCAGAGAGCTTCAAGGGCTTCACGGTCGAGGAATACCGCTCCTATGTCCGGGATTTCCTTAAATCTGATATACCGGGCTTCAAGAACATGACCTATGGGGAGCGCTTTTTCAAGCCCATGGTCTCATTCGTGCGCTACCTCTCTGAGAATGATTTCCGGGTCTTCATCTGCAGCGGAGCTGAGTGCAGCCTGCTTCGTGAAATCGTAGCGGGGAGCGAGCTGGATCCCTACATCCCTTCGGAACGCATAATCGGGACCACCTATTCACTCACGGCGACCAACCAGGGGGATACCGCCGGGCGGGACTATATTTATGAGCTGGATGATTCCGTCTTGATGGACGGCGCCCAGGTCCTAAAGAACCTCGGCATGAATAAGGTCGTGAACATCGTCAACATTATCGGCAAGGCTCCCACCCTCGCAGTCGGCAACAGCTCCGGTGACTTCGCCATGGCCGAGTATACAGTGCAGAACGGCGGAAAGGCCTACATGCTGCTTTGCGACGATACCGAGCGTGACTACGGAAGCGTAGAGTCAGCTACGAAATTCAAGGCTAGCTGCGACGAGCGCGGCTTCGAGACCATATCCATGAGGGATGAATTCGATACGATTTACGGATACGAGGTCGAAAAAGTCCCCGTGGAGACAGAGAAGATTTCCCCAGCAAACGAGGCGATAGAGAATTGGTCGGCCGATTCCCCCGCAATGGCCTCTATTGTTAAATTCGTTTCCGACTCAGTGAGCGAGGGCTCGCCCGGCTTCATCCCGAAGGCCGACCGCATAGCGGTCTTCGACATGGATGGGACTCTTTACGGTGAGAGGGCCCCTACCTACTTCAATGACTGGCTCTTCATAAACCGCGCCCTCTATGACGAGGATTACAAGGCCCCGGCCAAACTAAGGAATTTTGCTAAGGAATGGGAAGATAAGGTGCTGCGGGGAGTCCCGATGGATAATTTCGATGAGAGGGAGAGGAAGCTTGGCCCCCAGCTCTACAAGGGGCTGACGCCCGATTCTTACGCTGATGTCGTCCGCAAATTCAAGGCTATGCCTGTATGGGGCTTCGACGGCATGACTTACGGGGAGGCCTATTTCCAGCCGATGGTGTCCCTTGTCAAATACTTGAAGGAGAATGACTACAGCGTATATATCGTGAGCGCCACCTACAGGGATGCGGTCCGGGTGATGACGGAGGGAGTGCTGGATGAATATGTCCCTTACGACCGAGTGATCGGGACCGATCTCCTATACGAGGCATCGGGGGACCGCAAAAAAGACAGCATGTTCTACGAATTAACCCCTAACGACTCGCTCCAGATAGACGGCCGTCTCTTCATAAAGAACCAAAAAACCAATAAGGCCACCGCTATCCAGCGCGAGATCGGAAAGGTGCCGGTGCTCTGCTTCGGCAATTCCACGGGGGACTTCTCGATGGCGACCTACACCCTCCAGAATGAGAAGTATGCGTCCCAGGCCTATATGCTGCTTTGCGACGATACAGAGCGGGACTACGGCGACCCGGAGGCCGCGGCCGCCTTCAAAGAGAAGTGCGACCAAAACGGCTTCATCACGATTTCTGAGAAAGACGAATTCGCCATTCTCTTCAAGGAGGGAGCCAAAATCAATAAGGACGCCCAGACCGGCACGGAAACTGAAGCCAGCGAGGACGCTAATTCCGGCACGGAAATCGAAACCAACGAGGACGCCCAGTCCGGCACAGAATCCGAAACCAACGAGGACGCCAATTCCGGCACAGAATCCGAAGAAGCAGACAAGGCCGCATAAAACATGTGCCGCAAATAACAAAATCAGCCCAGACAAGCATAAGCTTGACCGGGCTGATTTATTTTTATAATATTAACTGCCAAGTCAAGCTTCGCTTTCCTGAGCAGTTATTTACAATCTCCTAATCCCAATTCTCAGATAATTCGTAACTATTCAGAACCCCCTGCCCGCACTTCACAAAATTTGATTTCAATTTTGCTCAGTGTGTGGGAGGTAACTATCGTTACCCCCCCTCTTATCATCTCAATTTGTCACGGCGTCCTGACAACCCCGGGACCATAAATCGTCAGGAAATCATTCTTCATAGAGATCGGCACCCATCCATTGGCCGTGCAGCTCTTCAACATGCTCTCTGCTTTCTTCGGATTGCCATTCTCTCTCACGGTGTCATCGCACAGGAGCATGAAGCCCGCGCTCCTATATGGATTATTCTGGAGCGTGTAATTCACCATGCTGGAATCGCTGCCGCTGTTTCCAAAGGCAAGGACCGGCTTCTGCCCGATCTCACGCTGAATCGCTGTTACCTTATTCATATCAAGATTCTTTACAATCGTCTTTCCATCTATCACAAGAGAATCCTTAGACTTATCATAAGCATAGTCCAGAGGATCCGCACTCCCCTGCCCGCTGGCCTCTATCACGGTATCAGAGCCGATGACCTGACTCGGCGGGATATTGATCTTCCCCTCTATCAAGGTACGGACAAGGATCCTCTGAGTGCCGCTGCAGACATAGACCTTGAAGCCATTCTGCTGCAGATAGTTGATTAGCTGAAGCATGGGCAGATAAAACGCATTCCCCTTCAGAAGTCCCGCATATCCCTCCACAGGCGTCTGCATGAATGCCCTGGTATACTGCTGCAATTCCTCGGGAGTCATGCCGGCGAAGACCGCGGCATATTCCCTATTAAGCTGATCCCAAGCTCCCTCGTGCTTCACCCCGTTTACGGCCTCATCCGCAATTTTGAAGGCAAGGTCCTTCTGGTGCTTCGTCGCCTTATAGCCCTTGTCGAACATGACCCTGTTCAAGTAGAGCAATGAATCGAAATAAGTAGGACTGGTCTCATTGTAGAGAGTGCCGTCTAAGTCGAAAACCGCAATCCTTGCGCTCACTGGGATGAAGTCCTTCGAGCCCGGAAGAGTCACTGCCTGTACGTATTCCGTAAGGCAGGTAGTGGAAAGCGCATCCTGTCTCCAAAGGCCGAGCGACGGATTTGCCGCAAAGATTGGCTGTGCTGTTGCCACGACCATGATCAGCATGGTCATCATGATAGCGGCCAATTTTTTCTTTAGTGACTTTTGTTTAAGCATTTTAACCTCCATTTTCTAATTGCACCAATTATTAAAGCAACGTAGCCCATTATGCCACTATTAAATGAAAAAATCAAGTGCAGTCGGCTATGGATGGCATGGGCTTTGGGGACTTCGGATATTTAATGCGGTCTATTGCCTTTACAACCCGTCCCATCCATGTTAATATTTAAAAGATTTGGATTAGTTTTAAAAGCGCTCTTCAATCGGCTTAAGCCTCAGCAAAGTGAAAAGTCTTTCTGCCAGGCTTTTAGGAGCTGTAGATAAATAACTGTTCAAGATTGCGTAGGATTTTTCGTCGAGAGTGCGGGGCAGGGTGAGGGCGCATAGCGGGCGATGCATGAATGCATTTATGTAACCGAACCCTGTCCCGTGCTATCGGCGAAAAAGACAAGCAATATGGACAGTTATTTTTCTACAGATCCTTAGATCCCAGCAGGTAATGATGTCGAAAATCGAAAGGTTTTTTAACATGCAAAGAATCGCAAATCAAGACAGAAGAGTCGAGGCTCTCCTCGACAACATCGGAAAAGTCATAAAGGGCAAGGCCGGCATAATCGAGCTGGTGGTGACTGCCCTTCTCGCCCCCGGACACGTGCTGATAGAGGACGTGCCAGGAGTGGGGAAGACCAAGCTCGCGACCGCCCTCGCCGTGTCCTGCGGCGGGACCTTTGGAAGGATCCAGATGACCCCCGATATCATGCCCTCGGATGTCACAGGATTCTCATTTTTAAGGCCCGGCAGCTACGATATGGAATTCAGGCGCGGCGCGGTATTCTGCAATTTCCTGCTGGCGGATGAGATTAACCGGGCATCCCCCAAGTCCCAGTCGGCTCTCCTGGAGTCCATGGAAGAGCATTCCGTGACAATAGACGAAAAAACCTACCGACTGCCGGAGCCGTTCATGGTGCTTGCCACGCAGAATCCCGTGGAAACCTTCGGGACCTTCCCGCTCCCTGAAGCCCAGATGGATCGCTTCCTGTTCAGGCTCCACATCGGATACCCGGACAAAGAGGACGAGCTTTCCATATTGCAGCGGGAAAGCGAGATTTCGGTGGAAACTCTAGGGAGCGTGGTCAGCCTTAATGATATACTTTTCCTGCGTGAGTGCGCCCGGAATGTCTATATATCAGCATCTCTGGAAAGGTACATACTCGAGATTGTCCATGGGACCAGGGAAGCCGAGGAAATCCGCCTCGGAGTAAGCCCCCGGGGCAGCATCGCGCTCCACAAGGCCGCAAAGGCCTATGCCTTTCTAAAAGGGAGGGATTTCGTGCTGCCCGATGATATCAAATATCTCTGTCCCTATTCATTCGCCCACAGGATCTCACTCTCTGCGAAGGGGAAATCTGTATGGGGCAACGGCTTCAATGCGATCGAGAAAATCGTGAGCCGCATTGAAGTCCCTGTTTGATCGCCAAGGCTGCAGCATTATGGAAAGCACCAGAACACCAAAGGAGTATCTGCACATATTTTTTGAGCTGCTAATCTCCTCTTTTTTCATCGCCATATATGCCCTTTTTTGCAATGCGAGAGCGGGATGGTTCTTCCTGGCCGTCCTGATCCTCTCCCCCCTGATATCAATAAGCTCATGCGCGCTTTTCGCTTCAATTATTTCCCTGGAGCTATCAGAGGGAGGAAGCCCGGGCGATAAAAGGGTCATGGGACAGCCCTATCGGAAAGCCGCGAGTCATAGGGACAGAGGAGTGACGCTCAGAAAAAATGACCACGCCTCCCTAGGTCTTACCGCATCGAATCCTTTCATTCTTCCATCCGTAAAGCTCATAGTCAACCTGAAAAATAGTCCCGCCATAGTGCCCCTTAAGAGCAGGCTGGAGTTCTCTCTTTGGGGAAGAAGCGCTGCAGCGATCGGGATCGATTTCAAGGCTGAATTTCCGGGAGCCGCACAGGCAGGAATCGATTCGGCGTATGCCGAGGACTTTTTCAATATAGTGAGATTCCCTCTCAGGAAAATGCCCGAAACCGTCTCTTTCCTTTACGGCATCCTGCCTGAAATACCGGATCTATCCGCAGATACGGATATTATCGAAGAAGCAGCGGCGGCAAGTCGGGAAAATCAAGACCAGGAAAGCGAGTCGGCCAACCGCATTTCCCGCTCAGGCATACCGGGCTTTGAATACAGGAAGTATATGCCGGGCGACCCTTTGAAAAGAATAAACAGCAAGCTCAGCGCAAGGATCGGGGAGCTCCTGGTCCGTCTCGATCAAGAAATGACAAGCGGAAAGATCACGATCTGGATCGACAATTCTCCTCCGGAAAAGTATGAGAACTATTACCCTGCCAGGGAAGCCCTCTTGGAAAAAGCTGTTGGAATCGGCCACGCATTGATATACAAGGGGCTCAGAGCAGATTATATCTATATGCGCTCTGAGATAGAGGGATGGCTTGAAGCAAACGTTTCCCGGGATACGGACCTAATCGAGGTCCAAAATGACCTGGCTTATTTTGACTTTTTACCCAAAGAGAGATTGGCCGCAAAGAGGCTTCCGGAAGCAGCGCTCCTGCAATCAGCCGGGGGCCTCATCTGCCTAAGCTGCAGCCCGGATCAAAAGCTCGCACTCGCCATAGAGTCCATTGCACAAAATGCCAAGGCGGCTATCTTTGACGTCACTCAGGAATCATTATTATGAGCAAGCTAATAAAACCAGGCGAATATGCCTCATTTTTGCTGATGGCGGTCTTGACGGCTGTTTCTATGTCCCTTTATACGGACAATTTCTTATTGAATCTTTGCTGCAGCGCCCTTCTCTGTCTTGTCCCCATAGCAGTCTGCATGGTTGGAAACCGCCATCTTGTGGTATGCTTCCCGATCATATTCGGATTTCTTGCCATCAGCCTCTATTTGATGAATTATTTGAGCGCAAGAGGGCAGGCGGCGACCGGGGTATATTTCTGGCAGTGGATGGTGAGCGGCGGCGACAGAGAATCCCTGGAAATCCAGACGGGGAGCGACCGCTTCTTTTTGGCTGCCATGTATACGGCGACCATCTCCTTTTTCGGCACGACAGTCTACTATTTCTCGGAGGGACTCTATAGGATCGGCTTTCTCACGATGGTATCCCTCATGCCCTTCGTTCTTTTTGCAAAGGCCGCAAAAGAGCCAGATGGGAGGTTCCTGCTTCTGGTCGCCGCAGCAAGTCTTGTCCTACATCTCGTGAAGGCGAATGAAAAGCCCAAAGAAGAACCGATTGCGAGGAGCGGGGGAGGCAACCCGGCTTTTGCCGCAGGCTTTGCCGGGCTCGGATTTCTCGCGCTTTTAATAGCCGCCCTGATTCCAAAGGCAGATCATGCAAGATACCAGGACATTTTCGAGGATCTTTTCCTGGGCGGGGACACTGCGTCCCAGGTTAGTTCAGATTTTTCCTCCCTTTCCGACTATTCCGGAAACGCAGAGAATTTCAGCTCTCTTTCCAACAGGATGCTCTATCTGGTGACAGGCGATCACCCCCTATACTTAAAAAGAGAGGTCTTCGACCTATACGACTTCGAAAAGTCGAGATGGTATTCTTTGGACCGGGCCCAAAAGGAAGTGGACCGGGGGGCTTTCTTTTCAAGAAGAGAGAAGCTCTCCTTAAGCGCCCTCTCAAAGGCTTTAAGGGCAGCCGCGGCCTTAAATCAGGGCTTTGAGAAGAAATATTCATTGACTTCATTTATCGAGTCCCGGCCCATAGAAGACCATCTTTTCAAGTATACCATCAAATCCCAGAATTTTGGGGCCGCATACTACCCCTCAGCCACAAGGATCGCAAGGCTTCTAAGTCCCGATGAAAAATCCCTGCACGCCAGCTTTCAGGGGACCTTCTACCGCACAGAGGGGGTCCATGATAAGGATCTGATCTATTGGCTGGAAGTTCACGACTCTGAGGATTCGCTTAAAGCGTGGATAGACAGCCGGCTCACGGATATGCCCGTGTCCCGGTCAATCGAAATGCTGAGAGAGGCAGAGGGGATTTTGACTGAAAACAAGGCTTCCTCTTTGGCCGGTACAGTCACAGCTTTTCTTAGGGAAACAGAGGAAGCCTTACTCTATCTTGAAGATATGAATGACTTGCAAGGAAATATTCCGAAAGCAATCGTAAGGCTTGCAGAGGAGACGGCAGGAAAATATAATTCTGAGATAGGAAGAGCCTATGCCCTGGAGACCTATTTCAGAGACAGCGGCTTTATTTATGACTTAGGGTACCGGCCCCCGGAAAAGGGACCTGAGTACTTTCTATCCACCAGCAAGAGGGGGACCTGCTCGGATTATGCTACTGCCTTCGTGCTCATGGCAAGGGCAGCCGGGCTGCCCTCCAGATATACGGAGGGCTTTCTCCCGGGGGCTTCATATGGGCAGTATGGCAGGAATACCTTTGCCGTGACTGAATCAGATTCCCATGCCTATGCGGAAGTTTTCATAAGCAACACCGGTTGGCTTATCTTCGACCCCACGGCCGGGGTCAAAAACACCTCTGGCAAGAACAAGCTATTCTCTTTGCTAAACGGAGTCCATGTGGATCTCGCTCTTGCCTTCCTGATCGCAAGAACCGGGAGCCTGGCCGTAGGAATCCTTTTATTCATGCAGTTCATTCTGCCGCTCTGCCTGGAGCTTGTATTCAGGGCGAGGCTTTTGATCCAGGATGAAAGCAAGATGACCCCCCTGGCTTATAAGCGGCTTATATGGAAGTCCCGCAAAAAGGGATTCTTAGGAGAAGAGTCACCGACTCCCCGAGAATTCGCAATTCTAATCCGAGAAAAAGGCTATGATATGAGCGATTTTCTTTATCGGCTGGAAAGCCTCGTATACGGAAGGGCAAATGAAAGTAATTTTAAGAAGAAAGCCCTTTTCAATGCCTATATTGCCGTATTGAAAGCCATTGCAAAAAAGCGTAAGGAGCCATAAATAAATTGTCTATGCTCCTTAGGATCTGTAGACAAATAACTGTCCAAATTTCTTGTCTTTTTCCGCAATCTTGCAGGGTCAAATTCGGTTACATAGCCCGCTATGCGCCCTCATTTGACCCTACAATCTTACGAAAAAATCCTACGAAATTTTTGT
>JAGBNY010000083.1 GCA_017634175.1 Lachnospiraceae bacterium | reverse complement strand
CTCTATGCCGCTCATCGAAACAGAGTAGAGCTTAAGCCGGTCAAAAGAATAGGTCCCAATCTTATTCAAGGTTATATCTATCGACGTGTACGGTTCATCAGAATAGACAGAATTCACCAGGAATTCATGCCTGCCGTAATAATAGGAGTCATAGGGCGTCCTGTACTCCAGCCTTTTCTTTGACCTTATCTTCCCATTTTGCAAAAATTGCACGTACCAATCCGCCTCGTCAGACGATTCCTCCCAGTCCAGATTCTCAATGCCCATTATGTCCTGCCTGTGCCTACCTAGCCTCTCCCATTCCCTCTTGCCATATTTGTGGAGGGGGTCAATGTTCGCAGCATTATTGTAAATCGACAAAGGGTCAGTCGCCTCGAAATTCAGCCCATCCACATAGAGGTAGGTTTCCGCTTTTTCGGGTCCCTCGAATTCCAGGGTGACGACAGAGTTCTCAGCGGTAGTCACAAATGAGCCCTCATAGAAGGACACGTCATCCGTCGCGAATTTGACCTCATAAGGTATCTCTTCTATCTCAGGCGAACTTTCAAAACCATCATATCTGCCAAACCCATCCACCGCCGCCTCACTGCCGCCAGCTTCATCGAGAGTGACCCCCGAAAGAAACGCATTTTGCCGCTGCAAGGGGGACAGCTTTTCATAATCCTCATCCTCTATTATTCGGTCATAGGTATATCCGAAGGGCAGGGAAAGCTCATTCTCGTAAACAGGATAGACCCGGGCCAGAGTCGGATTCAGATTCACCGCTTCCTTGCCGCTTCCATAGGGAAGAAGCCCTGCATCGCCTGTATAATAATTGACGCCGGATAGAATATTCAGAATAGTCCTGTCATCGAAGCCAGCGTAGCTATAGGTCTTATTGCCAATATAGGCCACGTCCCGCAGGAAATCCGCTATGTATGGATTCGAGATGCTCCAATAATACTGAGCAGAGGACACTCCCGATAATACCGAGGCATTGCGGGTGATATTATTGCCCGAATACCTCGCAAAAGCCTCTCCATTTCTATCAGCGACCTCTCTCACCTCACCCGCCTCGGTCACAAAAAAATTGCTCTCTATAGCGTCCAGGTAGGCCTGGCTCGGGTCTTCATATTCGGGCACATCGATTTCTGATTCCCATTTTTCGTTCGAAGCAAAGCTCGTCGTCTCATCCTCTTCGGTCGGAGAGAATGCGTAATACAAATTGATGAATATCCCAAAGAGAGCCAATGAGAAAAACCTGAAACGGGGCTTGGGGCGGCTTAGGTCAAAGGCAACTGCGATCGACAGCAGGGCAAAAGCAATGACAAAAACCCATAACAGATTATCATTTGTCCCGGTAAGACTCGGATTTATCAAAAATACAGCCAGGGAAAAAGCCCCCATCAGCGTCATTACTGCCGCAAGGCTCTTTTTCTCACGATTAACCATTTCAAAGTAAGCGCATGATATCATATAAGATATCAGCAATATATAGCCGAATTCCCATCTGTTGGTCGGGTATGTCATCCCGCAGAGAAAGTATCCCGCAAACGGGATCAGCATGAGCGCCGTCGTAAAGCAGAAAAAGAGCGCAATTCTCTTGTAGGATGCCAGTCCCCCTTTTCCAAGGTGCGAAAGCATGAGGCAAATCGCGATCAGCGAAAACGCCCCCATGCCGACAAAGGTCCAGTAATCGCCATCTCCATATTGGAACAGGACCGCCAAAAAGCCCTTATAGAAAGAATCGGGATAAAGCGCAATTACCTTGGAGCCGGTATTCTTACGCGGATCCGATAAGAATCTCAAAATTACCGGCACCGTAACTATCCCTCCCGCCAGCAACCCTGCAGCGGCATAGAATAGAGATTCCAGGCCCTTTTTGACCGCGCCAATAAGCGTCCCGGGATAATAGGCGGTAAATAATCTGAACAGAAAAAATATTATCGCCAGCATGACCTCAGTATAAAAAAAGTAAACGCTGCTAACTGAGGCCAGGAGGACTGACAGAATAAGCGCTTTCGGCTTCTTTTCACGTAAGACCATTTCCAGGCCGAGTAGTATCAAGGGCAGATCTATCAGCGGATTGGCAAAGAAAGGGTGGCGCAGGACGATATTCACCGTATAGCTGGAAAAGGCATATGAAAGCGCCCCTACCAGCAGGCAATCCTTTTTTTCTATCAGCCCGGGGCTCAAATACTTCGTGAAAATTATGAATGACAGCCCCGAGAGCCATATGCGCACTACGACCATTGCGCTATAAAAGAATGGAATAAATCTGGTGGGCACTAATGCAGATAGGATATTCAAGGGATCACCGATGGCATAGTAGTGAAGCGTCGTCAGTATGTCCTCTCCCATTCCGAGAGAGAAGCTGAAGGATGGGAGATCAAAGTTTCCCGATAATATGCTTAAGACGGAATGGCGGAGCCATTTTGAATAAAAAATAAGGGCCTTCAGGTGCTGAGTTGTCCCATCGACATTCCATACCAATGACTTGCCGTATCGCATGAAAGGATAGAACGCAACCAAGGCTAACAGGGCGAAGCAAATCGTGTATAAAAACTCAACCCTTACCTTGGAAAGCTTCTTAATATTAATTTTTATATATTTCGAGATAATATTCATTTCGCGGTTTTTCGGCCTAACTCTTTTTTCATCTCCTTTATTTTTTCCAGCCTCTCCTTATACTTCGCTTCATTGCCCTGATCCGTAGGATGGTAATAGGTCTTGTCCTTCAAGGACTCGGGGAGGCAGGTCATTGCTGTGAGCTTTTCCTCATAATCATGGGCATATTGATAACCCTTTCCATAGCCCAGATTCTTCATGAGTCCCGTGGGAGCGTTTCTAAGGTGCATCGGGACCGGCTCCGCAAGCTCGTTTATCGCATCTATTCTCGCTTCATTATAGGCCATTTCCATCGCATTGGACTTAGGGGCCATGGCCATATAGATGCAGGCATGGGTCAAATGCACATTGCACTCCGGCATCCCGATCAGCCTGCAGGCCTCGAAGGCCGCAATTGCGACTTCCAATGCCCTGGAATCCGCCATTCCAATGTCCTCGCTCGCGAATCTCGTCACCCTTCTCGCTATATAGATCGGGTCCTCTCCGGCTTCCAGCATCCTCGCGAGCCAATATACAGCCGCGTCCGGGTCTGAATTCCTCATGGATTTATGCAGGGCGGAAATCAGATTATAATGCTCCTCCCCATTTTTATCATAAAGAAGGGATTTTTTGGAGGTGCATTGCTCGAAAACCTCCGGCGTCACCTCCACTTGTCCGTCACTATGGATTTCTCCATTTAAGACCATCATTTCGAGGGTAGAGAGACCGACCCTCGCATCCCCATTGGCAAAGACTGCAAGCTCCCTCAAAATCTCATCGGAAATCTTGACAGACATGTCGCCAAAGCCTTCCCTGCTCTTAAGAGCCCTCTGGAAATGAGTCACCAGGTCCTGCGCTTCGAGCGCATGGAGCACGAAGACCTTGCAGCGGGATAGAAGCGCCCCATTTATCTCAAACGAGGGGTTCTCCGTAGTAGCCCCTATAAGAATAATGCTTCCCTTCTCTACATAGGGAAGGAAAGCATCCTGCTGGGCTTTATTGAATCTATGGATTTCATCGACGAAAAGGATGGTCCGCTCGCCAAGGCTACGGCTCTCTTCCGCCCTCTCCATCACGTTCTTTATCTCTTTTATGCCGCTCGTGACTGCGGAAAAATTGATAAAGGACGACTTCGTGCGGCTGGCGATGATCTGAGCCAAAGTGGTCTTCCCCACTCCCGGGGGACCCCAGAAAATCATCGAAGAAACCTTGTCCGAATCAATGAGCCTCCTCAATATCTTCCCCTCTCCCAAAAGATGCTTTTGACCTACAAAGTCTTCTAATCTCCGCGGGCGAAGCCTGGCCGCTAATGGCTCAGGCACCGATGAATCGAAGAAGCCCATTTGTCCTGATATCTTTGATGACATTTAGATCGCGTTCATCCTGCTGATAAGCTCATCAGCATTGAGCCCATGTACCATTGCCGCCTCTTCAATGGTCTCTCCTCTGGAAGCGGGGCAGCCAAGGCAATGCATCCCTATGTCCATTAGCACGGGAGCAACCGAAGGCTTCACACTAAGCAAATCCCCAATCGTCATATCCTTTGCAATCTCAGCCATCTTAAAATCCTCCATTTACAAAGATACGAGCAGGGAAAAGAATCTGTCACAAAAAATCCCCCACTCGTATCGCCTATTGAATTCTTTTTGTAATTTCGTTTGTCAATATATCAAATTTATGATCATATATCAAGTCCAATAGCCTGGAAAGTGACCTGATTGCTTTTCTCACATCGGGAGAGGTCAAAAGCTCCTTCTCCAGAGCCTCTTCGAATTCATCCAGGTCGATCACCTTCACGAACCCATCAGGATATACGATCACGTCTGCCAGCAAATCCCTGAAGACAAAGGCGTCGCTCTCCTCATCATGCTCATAATCAATTATGTCGCAATACCAATAGAGAAGCGAATCGTCCGGTCTCAGGAACTCGCTTACCTTATAGCCCTCGTCCATGAAATAACAGGAAAACCCATGGTTGAAGGCGTATTTAGGGCGAATCGTCTTCCATGCGGTGACTATGATCTTGTCATCTCTATAGAGGACTTCGTCATCATCTAATGGTATACATTCTTCCGGAATCAGTCTTTTCCTGAAAAGCTTCATTGCTTCGCTGTACCAATCCTCACCAATGCCCTATAGAGCTTCGCCTGCGCCCTTGCCACGGCAACTTTATCCAGACCTGACTTAGCCAGAGTCTCCTCCGCTCGTTTTTTTGCGGACTCCGCCCTTTCCACGTCTATCTCATCGCTCCATTCCCAGGTCGTGGGAATCAAGCGACATTCATTGTCCATCATGGAAAGCATGCCGCCTATGCAGGCGGCGCTCCTGTCTTTTCCATCTTCGGTAAGTACATGAGCCGTACCCATGGCCACTGCCGTGCAATAATTTGTATGCCTGTTCAGAATCGCCACATCGCCGTCAATGGTCCTGAGCATGATCTTCTGAACATTCCCATCATATATCAATCCATCCATGGAGACTATCTGTAAATGGAATGCAGACATATCATACCTCCGGACTCTTATTTCTTTGCTTTCTCGAACACTTCATCGATAGTGCCCACCAGGAGAAACGCGCTCTCAGGCAAATCATCACATTCGCCCTCCAGGATCATCCTGAATCCCCTCAAAGTCTCTTTCAACGGGACATACTTCCCTGGAAGTCCCGTGAACTGTTCAGCGACGCTGAAGCTCTGAGAGAGGAAATTCTGGATCTTCCTTGCGCGGTAGACCGACTGCTTATCCTCTTCGGAAAGTTCGTCCATACCCATGATGGCGATGATATCCTGCAATTCCCTGTACCTCTGGAGCACCTGCTGCACTCCCTTGGCAACCTCATAATGCTCTTTCCCGACTACGTTCGGAGAAAGGATACGGCTGGTGGAATCCAGAGGATCCACGGCCGGATAGATTCCCTTCGAGGCAATCTCACGGCTAAGAACAGTCGTGGCATCCAAGTGGGTGAAGGTTGTGGCGGGAGCCGGGTCCGTAAGGTCGTCAGCAGGGACATAGACTGCCTGAACCGAGGTGATAGACCCCTTCTTCGTGGACGTGATCCTCTCCTGAAGAGCGCCCATCTCGGTCGCCAATGTCGGCTGATAACCGACGGCGTAAGGCATACGGCCAAGCAGAGCCGAAACCTCTGAACCAGCCTGTGTGAATCTGAAAATATTATCAATGAAGAGCAGAACGTCCTGGTTCTTCACATCGCGGAAGTACTCTGCCATTGTAAGTCCCGAAAGTCCAACTCTCATTCTGGCTCCCGGGGGCTCGTTCATCTGTCCATAGACCAGGGCGGTCTTATCAATAACGCCGCTCTCCTTCATCTCTCCATAGAGGTCATTTCCCTCTCTGGTACGCTCACCGACCCCGGTAAATACGGAAATGCCGCCGTGGGCCTTTGCAACGTTATTAATAAGCTCCATTATAAGGACGGTCTTGCCGACTCCGGCGCCTCCGAAAAGTCCAATCTTACCGCCTTTTGCGTAAGGGCAGATCAAGTCAACGACCTTTATGCCGGTCTCGAAAATCTCTGTGGCAGGCACCTGTTCCTCAAAGGTGGGAGCAGGACGATGAATCGCCCATCTCTCCTTTGCCTTGGGAGCGGGCTTATTGTCAACAGGCTCTCCCAAAAGATTGAAGATACGCCCTAAGCACTCTTCGCCCACCGGGACAGTAATCGGGCCGCCGGTATCCCGGGCTTCAATTCCTCTCACAAGCCCATCAGTGGAACTCATTGCGATGCAGCGGACAACATCGTCCCCGATCTGCTGCGCAACCTCTGAAATAAGCCTTCCATTCTCGGTCTTTATCTCGATTGCGTTATGCAGATCCGGCAACTCCCCCTCCTTGAACCTTATGTCAAGGACAGGCCCTATCACCTGCATCACCTTACCAATATGTTTTTCACTCATTACGAGAACTCCTTCATGCAAGGCAGCAGCGCTGCCCCGCCGTTTTCTTTCTTTACGGATCTGCCGCAAGTTAAGACGATCTTCGCAGCAAATCCTTACGGTTCCTCCGCTCCTGCGACAATCTCCGTAATCTCCTGGGTAATACCCGCCTGACGCGCTCTATTATAATACAGGCTCAACGTCTCTATCATCTCTTCCGCATTGTCTGTAGCGGCCTCCATAGCGGTCCGCCTTGCGGCAAGCTCGCTCGCGACAGAGACGTTTATGCTGGAATAGAGCAGCCCTGCCAGGTACTCAGGCACTATCGAATTAAAAACTGTTTCACTGTCAGGTTCGTACAGAATCAGATGCTTCGGCTTTTCATGATTTTCCCTGCCCTCCGCCTCGCTGAAATCAGAGAGCGGCAGCATGGAGCTGGCTTCCGGGCTCTGAGTCAACATCGATATGAAGTTTGTATAGCATAGGAAAATATGACCGAATTCTTTGGACTTATATGCCTCGCAGAGAAGCCTCGCTATCTCGAAGCAATCCGAAATATTGACCTTTGCCACCTCCGCATAGCTCTCCGAAAAAATCGGTATGTGCTTTTGCTTGCAATACTCAACCGATTTCTTCCCGAGGGGCAAAACCGTCACGTCCCTCCCGTGGAATTCGCTCTCCATAAACTTGAAGAGATTCGCATTATATCCCCCGGCCAGGCCTCTGTCACCGGCTATGACCACATAGAGCCATTTATCGTTCTCAGAAGCCTTCGTGTATGGAGATTGAAAATCCGTATTCCCAGTAGCTATATCAGCTAAGGTATCCTTACAGATATTGAGATAAGGCTTGCTCCGATCCGCCTTTTCCTTGGCTTTACGGAGCTTCGATGCAGCGACAAGCTGCATGGCCTTCGTGATCTGCATTGTGCTCTGTACGCTCTTTATCCGCAGTTTCACAGCTTTCATATTTGCAGCCATGAAATTTTACCTTATCCCTTCTTCTTTATGAACTGTTCTGTATAGACTGACAGCGCAGACTTAAGCTTATTCTCTGTCTCTTCTGAAAGGGCCCCGGTCTCCCTTATGGCCTTCATAGCCGCTATCCCATCAGGATCAGAATCCAGATAATCGAATAGTCCCGCTTCATACTCGGCTATGTCCTTGACCTCCACTCTCGCCAGGATATTATTGACAACAGCATAGAGAATGGCCACCTGCTTCTCGACGCTCACGGGAGCGCTCCTATCCTGCTTCAGGACTTCCACTATGCGCTCGCCCTGTGCGAGACGGGCCTTTGTATCGTCATCGAGGTCGGAGCCGAATTGTGCGAAGCTTTGAAGCTCTCTGTACTGCGAATAGACCAGCTTCAGCGTGCCGGCCACCTTCTTCATGGCCTTTATCTGGGCATTTCCGCCGACTCGGGACACAGAGATACCGGGGTTAACAGCGGGCATGATGCCTGAGTGGAATAGCTCCGTTTCAAGGAAGATCTGCCCATCAGTTATTGAAATGACATTCGTCGGAATATATGCCGAAACGTCTCCAGCCTGAGTCTCTATAATAGGAAGAGCTGTAAGGGATCCGCCGCCCTTTTCATTGGACAGCTTTGCCGCACGCTCCAAAAGCCTTGAATGGAGG
>JAGBNY010000082.1 GCA_017634175.1 Lachnospiraceae bacterium | reverse complement strand
GATTTTTCATTCGTTTAGGTGGGGTTTTTACTTATTTGTTTGAGATTGCAGAGTTAGAGAAATAAAGAAGCCTTGGTCAATCGACCAAGGCTTCTTTATTAGTGGGACCGACGGGGATCGAACCCATGACCTCCCGCACGTCAAGCGGACGCTCATCCCAGCTGAGCTACGATCCCACAACTTTCGATATTATCTCACAAAATTCATGAGATGTCAACGTAAAAAGTAAATTCAAATATATCTAAGAAAGGCGCTCCCGAAAAAACTCGGGAGCATTTTTCATACACGCGACACGATTCGAACGCGCGACCTTCTGGTCCGTAGCCAGACGCTCTATCCAGCTGAGCTACGCGTGCATAGATTAGAGAATCACTCTTTGACGCAACAAATCTATATTATACTAAATTGAATAGAATGTCAAGAGTTTCTTTTGACAGTATACGAATAGAATGATATACTAATTAAATATGTGGAAGAGAGAGCTTCAGGCACTGCTGGTAAACGTACTGACAGTGCTCATTTTTTTATCCAGTTTCAATAAAGAGGGTCCTTTTTTGGAGCAGGCCAGGAAAGAGGATTCTCTTTGGCCGTTGGGTGTGGTGGGCTTTGAAGAGAAGAGCAAAAGGGTCATGCCTTCTGAGCAACATTCAAAGACGGTCTCTCGGCAAGCAGCAGCGGATTTGCCTGTTCCTGAAAATGACAGCTCGGAGAAGCATCAGATCGAAAGAGCGGCTTCAGTGGAAACTAAAGGCTTTGAAACGGTCTTTGAAAAGGGAGATTATGGACAGATTGCAATGAAGCTCTTGATGTCCGTAAAACAGGTGCGGATTTTGCAAGAGCTTATTGACAGGAAGATGATTGGGACGGAAGATCAGGACCTGTATGAGCTCTCTTATGATATAAACAAGATGATGCGTTATAGGCGGATGGTACATTCATCGAATGGGGATGCCTATTATAATGCGTTAGAGCCCGAAGCAAGGGACAATATTATTTTTTATGAAGCGGTGCTTTCAAAAAGGGGAGAAGAGCGGGCGGCAGACGATATTTTCGCTATCTATGAAAGACTGCTCACGATGAAGAAAGCAAATGAGAACGTGGCAGAGGTCGATGACGAAAAAGCGCAAATTAAAGAAGAATTCTTGCAGGCCTTTTCTGAAAATGGGATAAGCGACAAAGAGACCTTAAGCGCTCTAGCGGTCATGCTGGATCAGGACCAGCAACTGTATGAGAATAATAATATAGATGCGATTCAGGATATCTACACAGTGCCCTACGTGATAGGTGAGGAATCTCGTGAGAATATGATGCTTGCCGCAATGTGCCTCGTGGGAAAGGTCAGGTATGTCTGGGGCGGTGGACACAGCGGGGCCTCTTATATCAAGGGAATAAATCCCGTATGGAAACAGTGGGAGGAGCTCTATCCGTCGGAACCGACATCTGAAGTGACCTTAAATACGGTCTCGAATGATTCGCCGTCACGCAATCACTCTTCCGCCAGTACTGTATCAAATAATTCTGAGATTGCAGAGGATTTGAAAACCGTATCAAATAATACCGAGACCACGAAGAAACAGAGGGCGGTATCAGAAAATTCTGTGACTATAAAGGGACAGAAAACTGCGTCAGAAAACTCAGGGACTGCAGGTGGTTTGAGAACTGCGTCAGGAAATTCAGGGGTTACAGAGGGTTTAAGGACTGCGTCAGAAAACTCTGGGGCTACGGATGATGATTTGAGAACTGCGTCGGGAAACTCAGGGGTTACAGCGGATTCAAGAACTGCGTCAGAAAATTCTAACATTAAAAAAGATTCGGATGCTGCGCATGAGGCAGTTAGGACGAAAACAGTAAAAAATGAGGGCTTCGGCACTTGCATAAAGCCTTCAGGGACGTGGTGTCCAATTCACGGCGAGAGCCACACCAGCTTTCATGGAGAGAGCATAGATTCCCTGGATGACTATATTAAAATCCGGTCGAATCTATTTAAGAGCATTGATCTCACGGATGATAAGTATAGGAAGATGCTTTCTACGGTCATTTACGATGGCGGCGTGAATGCGCATGTGCTTGATGGATTGGACTGCAGCGGTTTTACTTCCTGGGTCTTTAATCAAATCAGCAATAGATACAAGGTAAATACGGCTGCCAGGTTTTTTACCGGGCAGAGCTGCTTTAAAGAACTGGAATTAGGACAGGATCTTTTGCCGGGAGACATCTTTGCTTGGCAGACCCATATCGTAATGATTGTCGGAAAAGTGAGAGATGGAAGCAAGGCCTATGTGACGATAGAAGAGACACCAAATGTACTGAAATTTGGCGCGGCATATTACTCTGATGCTTCTGCGAGTGACCTTGCGAAGGCGAAACAGATAGCCGCAGAGGCCAACCTTCTGATAGGGGGCTTGAAGGCAAGCTTCGAGGCACCCCATGTCTATTGCATAAATACCGTGGGTGAGACCAGGGTGAAGCTTGAAAAAGAGAAATCAAAGTCTAGCTCAAAGAATGCGATAAACCCGAGCGTCAATCAAGAGGCGGAGGAGGCTGAAGAAGGGGCAGAAGTCCCTAAAGATAAGGTGAGGAGAGCTAAGAAAAAAGAGAATCCTGATTACTATACAGTAGTAGATGGGGTGCGCTACAAGGTGGTAAGCGCCTATATGCCAAGGGGCTATACTGGAAGCGAAGCCTCCCTTGGGATCCCTGCTGAGGGAACCTACGATTTTAAGAAGGTCATAGAGACAAAGGATGGATTCAGCGGGCAATACTATATAGCTGTAGAAGATGAGGCGGATGAAAGTCTGGAGAATGGGTATCAGGAGCCGGCAGAGCCTGTTAATTCGAGCGAAAATACCTTAAATGGGACATCTGGTACCGAAGAATCGATCGTTAGTCCTGAAGCTGCCGAAGAGGTGCCGGCGGAAGATGAGGTCTTGCTTCTGGAGGATGGCTATGAGGACGATGGGTCTGGATATATAATCAAGCGTATCTTCATGCCGAGGGGCTATACTGGGAGCGATGCTTCGCTTGGGATACCCGAAGAAGGGACATATGACCATAAGGATGTGGTTGAAAAAGAAGAGGGATTCTATGGGACTTATTATATAAAGAAAAGATACGCTCCAAATGATAGGATTCTCGAAGAAGAGACTATGCCGGGATACGCCGTGATTAATACAATGAAGATTGCAAGGTTCAAGGACGGCTTTATCGATGAAGGGCTGCCTTTGGGAGACACGGGGATTCCTATAGAGGAGATGGACGCTTATTCAATAATAAGTCACGTGGTCACGAAACTCCCAATCTCTTATATCAGCGGCTATGATATTTATAGGGGCGAATTATGGCCCTCTGCCGAAGAAAGAGCTGTAGAAGCCGTATCTTCAAATCTAATTTCTGGGTCGGAGCAGGAGGAAAGCGCTGATGAAGTTTTTTTGGATACTTCGGGCATTGAAAACGACGAAATAGAGGCTGTGAGCGTGAATGATCTTCCTAAACATATGAAACGGCCTGATGTATATAGCTAGACAGATATTTAGAAATATCATATAATAGATAGATTGTCTGGAATTATTCAAAACGCTTCGGGTTCTGAATAGTTACGGATATTTACGGTTTTTTTAAGGGGATTTGCGAGGGTGGCTTTTCGGCATGAACTTAAATATATCATAAACGAGCGTGAAAAAGACGTGCTGGAGCGGCAGCTTTCCCTTATGGCAAAAAAAGACCCGAATGCAGGCTTTGACGGAAAAGAGGGAGTTTACTTTATAAGAAGCCTCTACTTCGATGATATGGAGGGCAGTTCCTATTACGAAAAGATAGATGGGGTAAATAGACGAGCAAAGTACCGCATCAGAATATACAATGGGCAGGACAGCCTGATCCGCCTAGAGAAAAAAGAGAAGGTCGGTGGGTATATCAGGAAAACTCAGGCGGTTCTAAGCCGAGAGGAAGCCGAAGGCTTAAATTTCGGGGATCCTTCCGTCATAAGCCGAAGAAATGAGCCGATTCTTCGAGAGTTTTATATCCTTTGCCTGGCTCGCGGCATGAAAAGCGAGGTAATCGTGGACTATGAGAGAACTCCATATATTTACGATTTAGGCACGGTCAGGATTACCTTTGATATGCATCTCCGGGCCAGCATTCCGGGCTCAATTTTTGATTTTTCCCTGCCTTCCTATGAGGCGATGGAAAGAGGTCAATTGATCCTGGAGGTGAAATATACCGAGCTGCTTCCAGAATTTTTCAGGGAGCTATTGCAGCCCATGGCAGGTTCATTTGCTGCGGCATCAAAATTCATCCTGTGCGATGAAATAAAAAGACAGATTCATGGGGGATAAAGATATTCTTCATCAGGAGGCATAATGAGTGCAAAAGCTATAATTAAGAGATCCATTCTGGAATCGGATATGTACAATCAATCCATATCGTTAAGTACTCTAATGACGATAGTTTTCGATATGGCTGTGGCTATCATCATTGGGATTCTGATTTATGAGGTCTATAAAAAGTACTATAACGGTGTAGTATATAGCCGCACCTTTGCCTATACCTTGATTGGAATGACTGTGCTGACCTGCATGGTGACTCTGGCGATAAGCACGAATATAGTGATATCCCTGGGTATGGTAGGTGCCTTGTCCATTGTAAGGTACAGGACTGCGGTGAAAGAGCCTTTGGATATCATGTACCTTTTTTGGGCTATCACGATGGGCATAACCGTTGGAGCCAGTATGTACCTTCTGGCGGCAGTAGGGATGCTCGCAATGCTTGCAATCGTCATGGTGATGAATAGAAAACAGGAACGCAGCGTATGCTATATGATGATTCTTCATATTGAAGCGGCGGGCGGCAGCGAAGAAATAGAAAAGACTGAGAAAAAGGCGATGGAGCTGTTAAAAGGTACCATTAATAGGGTGCGTTCAAAAGTGTCCAGAGAAACGGATACAGAAATCGTGATGGAAATCGAAGCGGATCAGAAGGACCTGGCTGTGACGGAGAAGATCAGGGAGGTACCGGGGGTAAAGGATGTAACTTTAGTGTCCTATAATGGCGAGTATCACAGCGCATAAAGGTGAGAGGGCAGAAATGGAGCGTCCTTGCTGCAGCTTCGATGCTGTTGATAATATTCATATATGCTGTCGCGGCATCGCAAGGCGGGGCAGGGGCATCCGGCATAGAGATCAGCGAGATTTGCAGCAGGAATTTTTCGGCGGTTTCGGATAATAAGGGTCATTATCCCGACTTTATTGAGATTCATAATAAGGGTGATGATCCAGTTTCGCTGAAGGGCTGTCGGATTCGGGTCGGAAAGAGCGGCTATGGAGGAGGCTGGATTTTCCCGGATGCAGTCCTTCAGCCAAGGGAATACAGGATTTGTTTTCTCTCGAAAGATTTCAAAGACTTGGAGAGGATTGATTTAGACGATTCATTCAATATAAGGGATTATGTTTTGAATGGCGCTGCCCGTAAGCAGCAGATTTCAAATGAAGGAGATGGCTGGAAAGAAAGGGCTGTTTATGTACCTTTGAATCTTTCGTATGAGGATACCTTCGTGGAGATTTCGGGTAGAATGGGGATTCGCCTATGCGCGGCAGAGGCTCCTGAATTGGTCTATGATACCTCGTACTCCAGGATAGAGTCGACCTTGGCTGCAAGTTACAGCATGGAAGAAGCCAGTATTGTCAGCAATGAATGGGCGGTGTGCGAGCCCTCTCCGGGAAAGCCTGCATGCGCTTTGAGCGATAGGATTCAGCCGACATTGAAGCAGCCGATTTTTTCAAGAGAAGGCGGCTTTTACGAGGATGGATTTTTATTGGAGCTTCGGACAGAGAGCGAGGATGCAGATATTTTCTATACTCTTGATGGTAGTGTTCCGAATAAAGAATCTCGAAAATATGTTGAGCCGATACGAATAAGGGATATCTCAGAAACGAGAAATATTTGGAGCGCGCGAAGCGATGTGGCCTCCACCCTTCTTTTCCCAAGAAAGAAATATGGCTTTGCAGTACCGGATCATCCTGTCGATAAGTGTACTGTTGTCAGGGCTGTGGCAATAGGGCGAAATGGTGAGGTGAGCCAGGTAACTACAAATTCCTATTTCGTGGGATACGCAGAAAAAGATTCGATAAAAGGACTTCCGGTATTGTCCTTGGTATCAGACCCTAAAGGGATTTTCGGCTATGAGCGGGGAATTTATACGGTAGGAAAAACGGCCTTTCAAAATATGGCCAGAAAAGGCCGTTATTCTATGAATGAATGGTCTGATGCGAATTACCACAATAGAGGCCGAGAATGGGAAAGACCGGCCTCTCTGGAAATATTTTCGGCAGAAAGAGAAAGGACGCTTCGCCAGGAGATAGGAGTCCGTATAAAAGGAAATTGGAGCAGAAGCTTTCCTCAGAAAAGCTTGAACCTATATGCGAGGAATATTTATGGAGAGGGGCGGTTTGCATTCAATTCCTTTGGAGAGATTGCCTTTGGGGAGTCCCCGGAATCATTGACTCTTTTCTGCGGCGGAAATGATATTAAGACGAAGCTGGTTGATATCTTAGCCTCTAGAATGGCCAGCAGGGCGGGTTTAAATTTTTCTGTAATGAGGTTCGAGCCTTGTTATCTCTTTTTGGACGGAGAAGAATGGGGCTTATATTATCTTACAGAGAAATATAGCGAAGATTATCTGCGTTTGCATTTTGGAGTGGATCCGCAGAATGTGGTTATGATCAAGAATCATGAAGTGGAGATAGGGGAAGGAGGGGACTTGTCCCTTTATGAAGACTTACGATATCTCGCTTATCTGGGGCTTCAAGATCCGGAGAATTACAAAAAATTTTGTGAGATTGTGGATATAGAAGGCTTTGCAGATTACTATGCGTTTCGTATATATATAGGTAATATTAATGATTGGCCCAGCAGGAACTTTGCTCTTTGGAGATCCAGAAAGCAAGGTGAATCGCCATATGAGGATTGTCGGTGGCGATACCTGCTTTTTGATGTGAATAATGCCTCCATGGATACAAAGCGGTTTCCCGATGCGGATGCTCTCCTGGATGCCCTGGAAACGGACGATATTTTTAGGTCGGCAATGAAAAATAAGGATTTTCAGAGGCTTTTCATTGAGAAACTTGTTCTTATGGCGGGCAGCGTCTGCAGCAGCGAGGCCCTGGAAGAAATCATTGACCCGCTTACGAGACAGGTAGAGCTTGCTGAGGAAGCCACCTTGAGGCGATATTTCGGCAGTAACGTAACGATGGAATATTACCGCTTGCAGGTGGACGAAATAAAGGAATTTTTTGCTTTGAGGAGGGAAGGAATGGCTTTAAGTCTGCGTAAAGCTGGCTTGAATCCGGGTCCTTTAGAAGGGTCGTATTAATCCTCGAAGCTTATAGGAGGAAAATTTAATGGAACTCGGAAATACTCAAATGTTTAAGGTGGAAAAAGAGCCAGAGACAGGCGTTCAAGTGGTTCTTTCAACGGTCTATGAGGCGCTCACGGAAAAGGGTTACAATCCGATTAGCCAAATCGTGGGCTATATCATGTCGGGGGACCCGACCTATATTACCAGCCATAATAATGCCAGAAGCCTGATTATGAGGGTCGAGAGGGATGAATTGGTTGAGGAACTCCTAAAGTCCTATATTAGGGACAGAGGGTGGATTGGTTGAAAGCGATAGGACTGGACTTTGGTGCAAAGACTGTTGGAGTAGCCTTGACTGATGAGACTGGAAGCATAGCCAGACCAGTTGAGATCATTAGGAGGGATCACGAGAAAAGGCTCAGGCGCACTCTTGCAAGGATTGAGTCAATAATTGAAGAGTCACACGCAGAGCTCATCGTATTGGGGCTGCCGCTGAATATGGATGGTAGCGAGGGCGAAAGAACCGGGAAAACGAAGGCTTTTGCAGAGGAGCTTCAGCGAAGGACAGGACTCTCAATTATCTTTCAAGACGAGAGACTCAGCACTGTCGAAGCCTACGAAATAATGAAAATGAACGGCATACGGGACAGAGAGGCGCAGGAAAAAAAGATCGACGGTGTAGCTGCCGCAGTCATCCTACAGGACTATTGCAATGGGAAGCGAGGATAAAATGGAGCGGATTTCATTCATAAAAGACGATGGCGAGTCTGTGGGTTTTTTTGTAGTAGCTCAGGCAAAGATAGGTGAAACTGAATATTTATTAGTAACAGAAGAGGAAGAGGGAGATGCGGATGCTGTCATCCTGAAAAAGGTCGGGGAGGATTCGGATACAACGGACAATATATATGAGGCTGTGGATGACGATGACGAACTGGAAAAGGCAGCGGAAGCACTTTCGGAGCTTCTGGATGGAGTAGAGTTAGTCTAGGAGGATTTGTTGAGAAAGATAAATGACAAAACTGGGGGTAAGCTGAGAATCATTCCGCTCGGAGGCCTGGAACAGGTTGGAATGAATATCACAGCCTTTGAATATGCTGACAGCATAGTGGTAGTAGATTGTGGGCTTGCCTTTCCAGAGGATGAGATGCTTGGGATAGATTTATGCATACCAGATACGACCTATCTCAGGGACAATATAGACAAAGTGAAGGGCTTCGTGATTACCCACGGGCACGAGGACCATATTGGGGCGCTGCCTTACGTACTTAAGGACATAAATGTTCCAATTTATGCTACAAAGCTGACTATGGGACTGATAAACCGAAAGCTGGAAGAGTACGAACTTTTAGGCTCAGTCAAAGAAAAGATCGTAAAAGCTGGGCAGTCCATAAATTTGGGCTTATTCAGAATAGAATTCATAAAAACAAATCATTCTATAGCTGATGCCGTTGCCCTTGCCATTTATTCCCCGGCGGGAATTGTGGTACATACGGGAGATTTCAAGGTCGATTATACGCCGGTGTTTGGAGACGCCATAGATTTGCAGCGGTTTGGCGAAATAGGTAAAAAAGGAGTCCTGGCCTTGATGTGCGACAGCACAAATGCTGAGAGACAGGGCTTCACGAAATCTGAAAGGACGATTGGCGGGATTTTTGACACGCTGTTTAGGGAGCACCCAGGGAATAGGATAATTGTAGCCACTTTTGCATCTAATGTGGACAGGGTGCAGCAGATAATTAATACGGCATGCAAATATGACCGAAAGGTGGTGCTTGAGGGGCGGTCCATGGTGAATGTAATCGAGACCGCGCAAGAACTAGGCTTTATAAAGGTGCCGGAAAATACTCTGATCGAAAGTGAAGAGATGCGTAATTACACTGATGAAAAGATGGTGATTATTACGACCGGCAGCCAGGGAGAAGAGATGGCGGCTCTTTCTCGCATGGCGCAAGATCTCCATAGAAAGATCATGATCAAGCCCCGGGACGTGATTATCTTAAGCTCCAATCCCATTCCGGGGAATGAGAAAGCTGTATCCAATGTGATTAATAAGCTGGAGATGAAGGGCGCCAAGGTCATCTTTCAAGACGTCCATGTTTCGGGACATGCATGCGCAGAAGAGATCAAATTGATCTATTCCCTGGTCAAGCCCAGGTACGCTATCCCCATCCACGGTGAATATCGCCATAGGAATGCTCAGGCTCAGATCGCGGAAGATTTGGGGTATGACCATGATCATATCCTGATGCTGCACTCTGGGGACGTGCTTGAAATTGATTCTAAAGGAGCTGAGATTAAAGAGCGGGTGAGCGTTGGAAGGGTCTTTGTGGACGGTCTCGGGGTCGGGGATGTCGGGAATATCGTACTCAGAGACCGGCAGCACTTGGCCGAGGATGGCATAGTCGTGATCGTGCTCACGATGGAAAAGGGCACGGGACAGATCCTGGCTGGGCCCGATATCATATCCAGAGGGTTTGTATACGTGCGTGAAAGCGATGCCCTTTTGGAAGATTCAACCGAAGTCCTGGAGGAGGCTCTGGATAATCTGTCCGAAAAAAGAATCTACGATTGGGGAAGAATCAAGAGCAATCTGAAGGATGTTCTATCGGACTATTTGTGGAAAAAAACGAAGAGGAGACCAATGATACTTCCGATAATAATGGAGGTTTAGCAATTAATTTCTTATGAGGGACAACATCAGGCAGGATATCCGCATAATATTGAATGACATAAAATGTTCTCCCGAATACAGGGAATATTTACGTACAAGAAGCATAGTAAAGGCGGATGAAAAACTAAAATTAAGGGCTGAAGAGGCCAGGCGGGAATTATTGCGGCTGGCCGAGCTCAATCCTGCTGAATCTGATCCATACATGGGTCAGATGGAGCTCGCAGAGCGGATGCCTGAAGTTTTGGAATATGGTCCTATAAGGGATTATCTCAGGGCGGACGCTGATTTTTGCAGATTGATTAGGGAAATCACAGACTTTTTAATCGATGGCTTAGAATTTGAGGCTTGATATGAAGATAAATGCGATATTGACATCCTTTGTAGGCATATTGGCCAGGCTCGCCATGACACTTTTTCTCATAATCATGTGCTTCAAATTGACTGTTGCGGCGTATAATTTTGGATACAGGGTCTTTTCGGAGCCGCCAATATCCAAATCCAATGGGGTGTCCATTACAGTGGACATACCTACTGGAAGCAGCGCCTACAACATTGGAAAAATCTTGAAGAACCGCGGCCTCATAAGGGATGAGAAGCTTTTTTATATCCAGGAGAGGCTTTCGGCCTATCATGGGAAACTCTTGCCGGGAAAGTATACCTTCCAGACGACAATGACTGCCGATGATATGATGAAGATAATGGCAGGAGAAGGTGAAATTGCTGCTGACAGTGCAAAAGAAGGCAATTCTGAATCAAGCCCAGAGTCAGAGGGAGATTCAAAGACTGAAGCTGCTGCAGAAGAGGTCGTGGAGTCAAGCGGTGGAAATGCTGGAAATGAAGCTGTCCAGATTATGGGAGATAGCGGGGATGAGTCTGTTCCTGCAGAAGGTGAAGAATACTCAGGTGAGGAAGCTGGAACTGGCGAAGAATCCGGAACCGGCGGGGAGGAAGAAGGTGGTGGCTATTGAGATATCCTGAGCTCCTTCTTCCCGCTAAGGGTCCGGAAGAATTGAGGTGTGCCGTATCATTTGGGGCCGATTCTGTGTACATAGGTGGAAGCGCCTTCTCTCTTCGCGCAAAGTCCAGAAATTTCTCAGCGGAGGAGATGAGAAGCGGGATTGATTTTGCCCATAGAAAGGGGGCAAAGGTCTATGTGGCGGCAAATATATTCGCGCATAATAGGGATTTGGAGTCCTCTTATCAGTATTTTGAAGAACTTTTCGATATTAAGCCCGATGGGATACTTGTGTCGGATCCGGGGCTCTTTAATATCGCCAAGGAAATCTGTCATGATATACCAATCCACATAAGCACCCAGGCAAATAATACGAATTATGGGACTTTCCTTTTTTGGCGTGCTTTGGGCGCTAAAAGGGTGGTCTGTGCCAGGGAACTCAGTCTCTTAGAGATAGGTGAAATTCGTAAGCATGTCCCAAAAGACTTAGAAATAGAGGCCTTCGTGCATGGATCAATGTGTATGTCTTATTCGGGCAGATGCCTCCTTTCAAATTATCTGACAGGAAGGGATGCGAATCAGGGAGAATGCAGCCATCCTTGCAGATGGAAGTACAGCCTTCAGGAAGAGACAAGGCCGGGCTTATTTCTGCCGATTGAAGAGGACGATAAAGGGACATACATACTTAATAGCGCCGATCTGAATATGATTGAGCATATACCCGAATTAATAGAAGCGGGGATTGATTGCTTCAAGGTCGAGGGTCGGATGAAGAATGCCCTCTATGTAGCTACGGTTGCCAGGGCCTATCGCAGGGCGATTGATGATTTTAAAGAAAGTGAAGATAAGTATAGAAAGAATATCCCTTATTATCTTTCTGAAACTGGAAAATGTACGGTGCGAAAGTTCTCTACAGGATTTTACTTTGGAAGGCCTGGCAGTGATGCCCAGATATATGATGAAAGTACCTATTCCAGCCCTTATGTTTTTTTAGGAATTTTTGAGGGAACTTCAAAAGAGGGTTTGGGCTTGGTTCGTCAAAAGAATAAGTTTTCTGTTGGCGAGAAAATCGAAGTAATGAGTGCCGAGAATCGTGCTGACGTGAATCTCACTATTAAGGGGATTTGGGATGAAGAGGGGCGAAGCGTGGAAAGCGCCCCTCATGCAAAACAGGTTGTGAGCGTTAAGCTTGAAGATGAAGCTGGAAAGCAATATATGCCGCAAACTCACGATATAATGAGGAAGATTAGTTCAGAATGAAGCTTATAACTATTATCGTTCCCTGCCTAAATGAGGAGGAATCGATACCAATTTTCTATAAAGAAATCCATAAGGTGATAAGTGATTCTGAACAAGATTTTCCTGATGCTTCTTTTGAAATCCTTTTCATTGATGATGGCTCCAAAGATGGGACATTGAAAGAAATCAAAAATTTAAGAGATAAGGATAATAGAGTTAGATACATTTCCTTTTCTCGAAATTTCGGTAAAGAATCAGCTATTTATGCGGGCTTTGAAAATGCACGGGGAGACTATGTGGTTTGCATGGATGTTGACATGCAAGATCCCCCAAAGCTGCTCAAGGATATGTACAGGGCTGTGACGGTTGAGAATTACGATTCCTGTGCCACGAGGAGGGTCACTCGCAAGGGCGAGCCTCCGATAAGATCATTTTTCGCCAGGCAATTTTATAAGATAATGCGAAAAATATCAGATACTGAGGTCATGGATGGGGCCCGTGATTATCGTATGATGAAGCGGGAGATGGCTGATTCAATACTGTCCATGCATGAGTACAGCAGATTCACGAAGGGCATCTATGGCTGGGTGGGATACAAGACCAAATGGCTGGAGTTTGAAAATGTTGAGAGAGCGGCTGGCGAGACAAAGTGGTCTTTCTGGGGTCTTTTTAGATATGCGATAGAAGGCGTGTTGGCATTTTCAACGGTGCCCTTAGAATTGATACTGTGGATTGGGGTAATAATGAGCGGTCTTTCATTTATTGCGCTGATTGTATCTTGCATATTCTATTCATTTTGGGGCTTTCTGCCGCTCATAGTCTCACTCATCGTATTCATTGGGGCTATGCAAACAGCTTTTCTGGGCGTGATAAGCATATATTTAGCAAAGACCTATCTTGAGACGAAAAAGCGTCCAATTTATATCTATAAGGAAAAGTCCGAATAATGAAGCTAATTATTCAAATCCCTTGCTTGAATGAGGCTGCTACTTTGAGAGTGGCATTAGACGCCCTGCCCAAGCATATAGATGGCATCGATATAATTGAATATCTCATCATAAACGATGGAAGCACGGATGATACAGTCAAAGTGGCGAAGGAGTGGGGAGTCCATCATGTGGTGAGCTTTGCCAATAATAAAGGGTTGGCAAAGGGCTTTATTGCTGGGCTGGATGCCAGCCTTCGAAGCGGAGCAGACATAATAGTAAATACGGACGCAGATAATCAATACGTTGGTGCGGACATTGAAAAGCTTATCAAGCCTATAATGGAGGGAAAGGCGGAGATAGTGATAGGTGAGCGTCCCATTGATGATACGGATGATTTTTCACCGCTTAAAAAAAAGCTGCAGCACCTGGGAAGCTTCGTGGTGAGAATAGCATCGGACACGGATATTCCCGATGCGCCCAGCGGCTTCAGGGCATTCTCGCGTGATGCCGCTATGCGGATAAACGTGATAAATAATTATACCTATACCCTGGAAACAATAGTCCAGGCTGGCAGGAACAGGATGGCGATAACCAGCGTGCCAATCCGCACCAATCCTGAGCTTAGGAAGTCAAGGCTCTTTTCCAGCATGGGGAGCTACATAAAGAAGTCAATGCTGACCATAGTAAGGGCCTTTATGATGTACAGGCCGCTTACTTTCTTCACGGTGCTCGGAATGATTCCGTTCATTGCCGGGATTATTCTTGGGGCAAGATTCTTGGTATATTTTTTTAAGGGTCAAGGAAATGGACATATTCAATCCCTTGTCTTTGCAAGTACCTTGATGATGCTGGGTTTCTCGACATTTATAATGGGTCTTCAGGCGGACATCATTGCGGCGAATCGGAAAATACTTGAGGACATACAATACAGGCTGAGGCGGATGGAGTCGGATGAGAAATGAGAAAATAGTCGTGGTGGGGCCTGTCTATCCATTCAAAGGAGGGATTTCCCACTATACCGGACTCCTGACCGGGGCGCTTAGAAAGAGCTTTGCGGATGTAAGAATGGTCTCATACAGCATGCAATATCCAAGGCTTCTTTTCAAAAAGGAGCAGAGAGATTATGCGAATGATGCCTTCAAGGTGGAGAATGTGGAGTTCATCCTTAATACTGCAAACCCATTCAATATCGGCGCCGTAGGTAAGAGTATTGCATCTAAGAAGCCGGACCTTGTCATCATAGAATGGTGGCATCCTTATTTTGCTCCTTGCTATATTCTCCTTTGCAGCTCTATAAAAAAAAGATGCAGCGCGAAGCTGCTTTTTACCTGTCACAATGTCTTTCCGCATGAGCGCTTTCCCTTGGATAGATTCCTGACCAGGCTCACTCTGAGATTTGGGGATTATTTCATTGTACATTCCAAGGTGCAGGCCAAGGAATTAGAGTCCATAAAGAAGAACCCTGAGTTCAAGATAAATATGCACCCGACTTACGAGGCGTTTAAGTTTAATGAGGGAGGAGAAAAGGATTTTCAATCTTCATCATTGCCGGGTCAAGCAGAGAAGAGCAAAGAGACATTTACTCTGCTCTTTTTCGGCTTCGTGCGTCCCTATAAAGGGCTGCATGTTTTGATAAAAGCTTTAGCTGCCCTTCCAGAGAGCTTTGAATTGATAATTGCGGGCGATTTCGGTGGAAGCAGGGAAGAGTATGAAGCTGAAATCCTAGAAAAGGGACTGAATAGAAGGATAGAGATTCACGATGGCTATATGCCGGACAGTGATGTTCAAACATATTTTGAAAGAGCGGATGCGGTGGTCCTGCCCTATACCGACGCAACTCAAAGCGGGATTCTCCAAATAGCTTTTGGCTTCGGAAAGCCTGTGATCGCCACCAAGGTCGGAGGGCTTCCTGAAGCTGTAGTTGATGGGGTAACAGGTGTCTTGTGTGAACCATCGGACTCTGAATCCTTGGCAAATGGAATAATGCGGTTAAAGGAGCTGATGAAAAGCGGGGTGGATTTTAAGGCCAATATCGCTGCTGATAGCGAGCGATTCAGTTGGGGGCACATGGTTAGCGCGATCGAGGAATTGGCCTTCGGGAATTCTGCCGCTACCTAAGCTGCACCAGGATTCCCATAGCTTTGTCATAGGCCAATCTCTCGAAGAAAGCTAGCCGACAGCATAGGTCGAATAATCGCATTTTCAACTTGGAGGCGTGTAGATACTTTGTAAGGAAAATTCGGAAGCTTGCCTCCATATTTGTGAATGCCCTTGCTTTTGAGGATCCATATTCCTTTTTTATGGACGCAGAGTGGAGATGGTCGTAATAAAAGTCCTTCAGTATCCCGATTTTATATCCTTTAGAGTGCAGTCTATAGGACAGCATTATTTCTTCCCCGTATAAGAAGGTGCTTCTGTCGAAGCCATGGATATCCTTATATGCTTTCATTGAAATCCCAAAGAAGGAACCTTCGACAACTCCAATAGGGATCAATGCCCTCTTATCACGCAGAATGGCGCACCTGATCATTGCCTTATCCAGATTGAACCAAAAGAGGAAGAGGCTCTCTAAAACGCCGATATAGCCAGGAAGCCTCCAGGCATTTCTGCCTCTTCTTACGAGGGGGGCAATTACGCCGAAGCCGGGATTTTTGCTCAGAGCGTCACTCACAGCGCTCACAGTCTTTTCACTGAAGGAAACGTCAGGATTCGCAATTAATATTAAGTCTGGAGAAAAGTGCCTATATGCGTAGGAAATCCCATAGTGATTGCCCTTAGCATATCCCCAATTCTCCGGACTCTGTATAATAGCTATCTTTTTATCTGCCTTTTCGAGGTCTGCTGCGCCATTTGACTCATTAAATAGCAGCATTTCCTGAAGCTTCTTAAATGAACCATCGGGAGAGGCGTTGTCTACAATTACTATATGATCGATGCATTGATAGGACTCGATGTTTTTTGCTAAGGAATAAGTCCTTTCGGCATCGCAATAATTCAGGATAATTATGGTATTTGTCACTTTATTCACCAAACTTGAAAATGTACATTTATTGAAAGATGTTGGCATGATTCCATATATGCTGCATGAGCTCTATGGAGTGGAATCAAGGGTCGTATCTTTCAGGAATGATGAGGAATATCCATATATAAAAATGAGGTGAAGGGACTTCGCCTCCAATTCATAAAGAAGCATAATAGCTCGTTATTGAATTTACTGTCCGGCATAAGGTATATTTGGAATCATGCGAAGGAGATAGATGTGCTGAATGTCTATCACTTAAATCTCTCATCTTTTTTCTGGCTCCTAACCTACAAGTTGAGGAAGCCGCCGGGCGGAATCGGGTATCTTAAAACGGACATGGACATAAAGGGTCTTAATCGGCTCTTTAGTATAGGCCCGGTAGGTCTCATAAAAAGAATGACGATTCATCTATCGGACATAGCCTCGGTTGAAACGACCGTTCTCTATAAGCAGTTGGAAAAGCGTTTTGGCGAGAAGATAATCTATATTCCGAATGGGTTTTATTGCAAGGGAGAAAAGCCGAGCCACTTTGGTAAGCAAAATATAATCCTAACTGTTGGACAGCTCGGGACTTACCCCAAGGCAACAGAAAAGCTTCTGGAGGCTTTCGCAGGCGCTGCCTGTCCCCTCGCACATTCCAGCAATAGGTGGAAATTAGTGCTTGTGGGTCCGATTGATAAATCGTTCAGACCGTATATTTCGATTTTTTTAAAGCGCCATAAGGATATTGCAAATCAGATCATTTTTACGGGTCCAATTTCGGACAAGGACAAATTGAATAAGATTTATGCCAAGGCAAAAATCTTTTGTCTTCCATCGAGGAGCGAGAGCTTTGGGATAGTGCTGCTTGAAGCTGCCTCTAATGGAGATTTTTTGGTTACGACAAATGGGGTGCCCGCAGGACGGGACATCTATAATGATGGAAAATTCGGCTTTATCGTCCCGGTGGATGATGTAAGGGCCTTGTCTGGGGCTTTGGTCAGGCTGATGAATTCCAAGGCTGATTGGGAGGCAAGGGCCTGTGAAATTGCCGATTCAGCCTGGCATGACTTTAGGTGGGAGCAGATAGTCGCCAGGCTGTATGAAAAAATCAGCATAAGTGTTGAGTCAAGCAAGACTTGACTGAGTGCGGCTATTAAGACGCCTGTACCGCATCTCGCAAAATATGATTAAAATCAATCCTTGGGTATCCTTCCATAAATCTCAGCAAGTTCTCTTATGCTGCGTTCTAAGTCCCGTGACAGGTAATTTGGCTGCAGCCGCCATTGCCAACAATCATCGGAGGCACCGGGGCAGTTTATCCTGGCTTCCCTGCCAAAGCAAAGATAGTCCTGCAAGGGTATGATACAGAGATTTGAGACCGACCTATAGGCTTCTCTGATGAAATCCCATACGAATTTGCCCGCATTATCCGCAGTCGTATTTATGTACTTGCAGACAAAATTCCGTTCGCCTTCATTGATGTCTTCAAACCAGGCACGGCTTGGGGTATTGTCGTGTGTTCCGGTATAGACCACAGAGTTGGGTATATGCCTGTGATTCAGGTAATAGCTGTCCCAGCTAGTAAATGCATATTGCAATACCTTCATGCCTGGGAAACCTGAGTCCGATAGGAGCTTCTCATTCTCGGGGGTATTATTGCCCAAATCTTCTGCGATCATCCTAAGATCCCCCAGTTCTTTCTTTAAGGCGTTGAAAAGATCCATTCCGGGACCTTTGAGCAGTTCGCCATTCTGAGCGGTCTCGCTTCTGTAGGGAATCGCATAGTAATCTGAGAATCCATGGAAATGGTCGATTCTTATGCAATCGTAGAATTCATAATTTCTGCTTATGCGCTTTACCCACCAATCGTAGTCCTTCTTTTTAAGGCTGTCCCAATCGTAGATTGGATTTCCCCAAAGCTGTCCGGTGGGAGAGAAAGCGTCTGGCGGGCAGCCTGCGACCTTTGTCGGTCTAAGGTCACTGTCCATGCAAAATACCTCTGGATGAGACCAGGCATCAGCGCTGTCCATAGAAACGTAGAATGGAAGATCTCCTATTATCTTGACATTCTTTTCTTTCGCATAGGACTTGACCTTTTCCCACTGTTTCTCAAATTCATATTGTTCGAATGAATAAAAATCTATCTCAGATTCAAGCTCTGTCTCGGCTTTTTTCAAGGCTTTTTCGTCCCTGAGCCGGAGCTCGTCAGGCCAGTCCAGCCAGGATTTTCCTCCGTTCGCTTCTTTGATTGCCATAAACAGGCAAAAGTCCTTGAGCCAGAAAGCCTGCTTTGCCTTGAAAGCCTCATAGTCCTTGTTTTCTTCAGCGTATTTTGTATCGGACTTTAGCCTTGCCGAAAAACGCTCGTGGGCGGCCTTAAGAAGAGGAATCCGTCCTTCGTATAACTTGCCGTAGTCAATCTTGGTCTCATTATCTCCAAAGTCCACACTATCGCACTCTTTGCTCTCTAAAAGCTTATCTTCTATTAGGCTTTCCAAAGAGATGAAATAAGGATTTCCTGCAAATGCTGAAAAAGGCTGATAGGGGGAATTGCCGAAACCGGTGGGGCCAATGGGCAGGATTTGCCAATATCCTTGGCCGGAGGCATAAAGAAAATCGATGAACTTAAAAGCTTCATTGGAGAAACAGCCTATGCCATATTTTCCTGGAAGCGAAAAAATAGGGAATAAGATTCCACTTTCTCTCATAAATATACTCTCCTAAAAATGCATAATAAAAAATAAACTATACATCAAAAATACTTAAAAAACAAATATGGTATTAACATATTGAGGATAGTTTGATATAATAAAACAATTGTTTGCTTATAATACTTTTTAACAAGGAGCAGAAAGATGAAGAAAGATGGGGTTCAGCAGGCTAAAAAGAAACAGGTTGATAAAAAGGGGCAAGGTATGAAATTTGGCATTAGAGCCAAGATGCTATCCGGCATCCTTCCTGTTGTGGCTATTTCGTTTTGCTTGCTTACCGTGATAAGCGCTCTATCGAGTCGAAGCATGATTCGACAGGAAATCATGAATACGGCCTTGGCAGAGCTGAATTCTAATGTGAAGAATGTGGATGGCAGGCTCTCCATAATGAGGAATACGGCCACCAGTCTTTCTTCAGCCGTAGGAAGCACCTATAAGACTGCTGAGATTGATTCCTATGGTCAAATGATTACTGAGATGTTAAACATAAACGATTCTGTCCTTGGTATGGGGCTTTGGTTTGAGCCAAAAGCATTTCAAGGTGAGGATTTCATGGGTCCCTATTGGTTCAAGAATAACGGGAAGATAGAGCTCACCTATGATTACTCAAATGCTGAATATGATTATTTCTCTCAGGAGTATTACCAAAACGCAAAGAAGGTGACATCGCTTTCTGCTACGATTACGGACCCGTATTACGACCCTACTTCGGGGCTTGTAATGGCTACTTGTTCTGCTCCCATGTTCAATGAGGAGGGGGCGTACATCGGCTGCGTCACAGTGGACATAAGCCTGGACGGGATAAGCGAGATAATGAGTGCGGTGAAAGTCGGAAAGACTGGCACCGGCATACTCACCATGGCGGACGGCACCTATATTTATACTAGTGATGCAAATAAGGTATCTAGTGGAATGAACATTTCTGCGGATACGAATCAAAGCCTGGCTCTTGCGGGCAATAAGGCGGTCACGGAGAAAAATGGCAGCACGACCTTCACTGAGTCAGGCAAGGATTGGACCCTTTTCTATCAAAGCGTTCCCGAGGTGAATTGGGAACTCATGATAAGGATGTCCAATGACGAGATAGACGGAGCAATAAGGTCGCTTACTGTAAAAATGATTGTGATCTGCGTCATTGCCATCCTGGTATGCGGTTTAATCATAATGTTCTTTGTGAATAGCATTGCCGCAAGCCTAAATAAGGTCAAGGCCTTTGCAGTACAGCTTTCAGAGGGCAATTTCAGGGTCAATCAGCTCGACTCTAAGGGTAGCGATGAATTGGGCGACATGAGTCGGTCTTTGAATCATATGTATGACAGCAATAAGGGGGTCATCAGCAAGATTTCAGAGGAAGCGGGGAGAGTCAATGAGGCTAGCGTCAACCTGAATTCGATGGCAGGAGAGCTCACGAACCAATTCGACCAGATCAAGGAAAATATGAATGAGGTGAACGAGGCCATGATGTCTACTGGGGCAGCTACTCAGGAAGTGAGCGCTTCGGTGGAAGAAGTGGATGCCAGTGTTCAGACTCTTGCCGGGGAGGCCATTGCCAGCAGCGAGGAAGCGGCGAAGATCCAGGCGAGGGCTGCTGATATAGAGAAGAGCAGCAAGAAGGCGTATGACAATGCGATTTCAATAGTCGAGAAAAGAGGAGGTGAGCTGGATCAGGCTCAAAAGCAGGCAGAGGTGGTGAATGAGATTGGGAACCTTGCCGATGCCATTGCGGAGATTGCCTCTGAAATTGATTTGCTGTCCCTTAATGCGTCCATTGAGGCGGCCAGGGCGGGAGAGCATGGCAAGGGGTTTGCGGTAGTCGCTACCGAGATAAATAATCTTGCGAACCAGACCTCCCAGACAGTGGAGAAGATACAGCTTACAATTAATGGAGTCCAGGACGCTTTCAAGACCTTGTCTGAAAGCTCAAAAGCCCTGCTCATGTTCCTCAGAGATACCGTGACACCGGACTATGATAATTTCGTCGGAGTCGGAAGGCAATATGGCGAGGATGCTAGGAAATTCGGAGTCACCAGCGACAGGATTGCTGACATGACGAATAATATAAGGATGTCAATGGATGAGGTCAGCAAGGCCGTTCAAAATATCGCAGAGTCCACTCAGGAGACTGCGGATTCCAGTTCTAATGTCACGAATTCATTGGAGACCGTTTCTGAGGTCGTGAATAATGTCACGGATATGTCTGCGAAGCAAGAAGGCATTGCTCAGAACCTTGGGAATATTGTTGGAGAGTTCCAGCTTTGAAGAACGAAAGATTTATCAAGAATACAGGGGTATTGACAGCGGCGGCCATGCTTACCGGCGTGGCTGTCGTGCTAGGCTTTTTTAAGATATCAATTACAGAAATATTGGAAATAAGATTTGAGAGCGTCCCTGTGGCGGTGGCTGGGGCCCTTTTAGGGCCTGGAGTCGGCGCCGCTGTGGGCGCTCTTTCTGATATTGGAGGCTATATTGTGCGACCTACAGGGCCGTTTTTCCCGGGATTCACTTTAAGCGCACTGATAACGGGTCTTATTTATGGCTTAATCTTGCATCCCAAAAATGCAGGTGTCCTGGTTAGTGCCCCTGACGGCAAAGAAATTGCTGCTAAGGCCAGGGCGACTGGCATTGGATTTGGATTCACCTTTTCGTTATCCAAGATTATTATAGCTGAATTATTTCATACATTATTAATAGGTATAGTATTGAAGAGCCTATGGCTCTCCATGCTCTATGGAAACGCCTTCTATGCAGTATTAGCCGCAAGGATAGCGAAGGAGCTAATTATGTTTCCTCTGAACTGCTTTATATTAATGGCGATTTTGCCTACGGTCAGGAAAGTTGCTCCAGGATTTATGATGAGGTGATGGTTAATAGAAATGGATTATAGAGAAGCCTTAAAATTTGTGAATAGCCTGCCTAAGTTTTCGCCGGCTGCTTGCGAGCCGGGAGTTGAACCCTTTAACCTGGACAGCATAAGATATCTCTTGGAAAAGCTTGGGAATCCTCAAAAGAAGCTGAAATACGTCCACATAGCCGGGACGAATGGGAAAGGCTCTGTGGCCGCCTATCTTAGCAGCATTTTGATGGAGAGCGGCCTGAAGACTGGAATCTATACCTCCCCTTTCCTTGAAAGATTCACTGAAAGGATTCGGATAGGGAATAATGAGATCGAGGAAGAGGCCTTTGCAAAGCTTGCAGAGGAAGTAAAAGAAAAATCCGATGAAATGGTCAGAAATGGGTTAAAAGCCCCCTCTGAATTTGAGATAATAACTGCGATTGCTTTCTTGTATTTTGTGGCCAATGATTGCGATATAGTGGTCTTGGAGACGGGACTTGGAGGACGGCTGGATGCCACGAATGTGATTGACTGCCCGGAGATAGCAATCATAACTACAATCAGTTTTGACCATATGCAGGTGCTGGGCGATACCTTGGAAAAAATTGCCTATGAGAAAGCGGGGATTATAAAAAGAGGCTGTGATGTCCTCATTTTCCCGCAAAAAGACGAAGCGGATAAGGTCTTTCGGGAAGCGGCAAGGAAGCAAGCTGCCAGACTTTACAGGATGAGTGGTCATCCTGCGTTAAAGAGTAGGAGCCTAGAAGGGCAGAGCTTTTCAATGAAGCCCGCTTTATTGGACGATATACCGGGCATTTCGCCGCAATATATTTTAGACTTGGAAGAGCTTAGAACAGTGCTCCTTGGCAGTTACCAGATTTCCAATGCGGCGCTTGCCGTGAATGCCGCCTGCATCCTGCATGGCAAGGGCTATCCTGTTACTTCCGAAGCCATTCAAAGGGGCATATTAAAGGCCAGATGGAACGGGAGGTTCGAGCTTCTTCAAAGGAATCCCTATATCTTAATCGATGGAAGCCACAATGCTGAGGGAGCGGAGGTTTTAAGAGAGGGCCTAGAACTATATTTTTCTGGTGAAAAGATAGTATTCATAGTGGGGATTTTGAGGGATAAGGAATATAGGAAAATGCTGAAGGCAATAATCCCCTTGGCTTCCTGCTTCTTTGCTATTGAACCTCCGATTGACCGTGCTTTAAGTGCCGAGGAGCTTGCTTCGCAGATAATTGATTGCATAGATGAGGCTGAGAGCGATACTGGAGGGACTGCTGCCGAAACTGTTGTTGGCGTCAATTATGGGACTGATATGAATTCCCTTAAAGATAGCGTTTTTCCCATGAAAGACCTTGAAAGCGCGCTCGAAGCTGCTAGAAATAAGGCGGGAAAAAACGGGGTTATATGCGCATTTGGCTCGCTCTACTATATCGGGGCTTTGAGAAGCTTGGTGTTAGGAGGTAAATGATGAAGTATCTATATTTGGAATGTTCCTCTGGAGTCAGCGGGGACATGCTCGTAGCGGCACTGCTGGACCTTGGGGCTGATTGGGAAAAGCTTAAAAAGGTGCTGGATGGCATACCGAATAAGGGCTTCTATATAGAGAAAAGCAGGGTAAATAAGGGCGGCATTGACTGCTGTGATTTCAATGTGATTCTTAAAGAGGAAGAAAACCATGACCATGATATGGAATATCTCTATGGTCATTTGAAGGGACAGGTCAATGATCTTCATGGCCATATGGAAATCCAAGAGTCGCATGACCATCATGACCACGAGGAAGCCCATACGGCGCATGGCCATCATGATCATGAGGAAGCCCATACAGCGCATGATCACCATGACCATGGGGATGCCCATGAGGAGCATTGTCACCACCACTCTCATGTGGGATTGAGTGAAGTGACCAGGATTATAGACGGTCTTTCCATGGCTGATGGAGCCCGAAGGATAGCTCTGAAAACCTTCGAAATACTTGCAAGAGCAGAGGCCAAGGCGCATGGCACAAGCATAGATGAAGTCCATTTCCATGAGGTCGGCGCATTGGACTCTATTGCAGACATCGTTTCTGCTGCTGTTTGCCTGGATGACTTGGATATAAGGGACGTGATTGTGCCAAAAATCTGTGAGGGGCAGGGGACTGTGAGATCCAGTCATGGCGTGCTGCCAGTCCCGGTTCCGGCCGTTTTGAATATAGTTGAAGAGTCGGGGCTTAAACTCGAGATTTTGAATAGGCAGGGAGAGCTTGTCACGCCAACGGGAGCAGCGTTCTTGGCCGCTGTGAGGACAAAGGAGACGCTGCCCTCAGCCTTTCGTATTTTAAAGAATGGATATGGCGCGGGAAAAAGGACTTATGAAGTGCCGAGCATGGTCAGGGCCATGCTGATAGAGAAAGATGAAGCTCAGGCAAGCACCGACAGGGTGGTCAAGCTGGAAAGCAATATAGATGACTGCACGGGAGAGCAACTGGGCTTTACAATGGACAGGCTCTTTGAGGCAGACGCGAAGGACGTGAATTTCATGCCGGTTTACATGAAGAAGAACCGTCCCGCCTGGCAGTTGAATGTAATCTGCGATGAAAAGGACGCAGACAGCCTTGCAAAGCTTATCTTTGAGAATACTTCAACTATTGGAATAAGAAAGCTGCCCGTTGAAAGGTATACTTTGGAAAGAGAGCAGAAAAGGATAAATACTGCGCTCGGAGAAATAGAAGTCAAGGCCTGCAGGATAGGGGATGAAGAAAGAGAGTATTTGGAATATGAGAGCGTTTCGAGGGTCGCTAAAGAATTGAAGCTCTCCTGGACTCAGGCGGTAGAAATGATTAAGAGTGAGATAAGAAATGATATTTGATACGCATGCGCACTATGATGATGCTGCCTTTGACGAGGACCGGGAAAGATTGATAGAGTCCCTTCCTCGGAATGGGATAAGCACATTCGTGAATGTTTCATCTGATGAGGATTCTTTAAGCACTACAGCGGAGATAATAAAGAAATATGGCTTTGCCTATGGCGCCATAGGAATACATCCATCGGACACAAAGGACTCAATAGAGCTTTTTGACAAGGTAAGAGAGAAAGCATTATCCCATGAAAAGGTTGTAGCCATAGGGGAAATTGGCTTAGATTATCATTATAGGGACACGGACCAGGCTCTTCAAAAAAAGTGGTTTCGTATGCAAATGAATCTTGCGAGGGAGCTTGGGAAGCCCGTCATCATACATTCAAGGGACGCGGCAGCGGATACCTATGAAATCATGAAAGAGTGCCATGCCGAGGACATTGGGGGCGTGGTCCATTGCTTCTCATATTCTCCGGAAATGGCGGAGAAGTTCGTTGCAATGGGCTTCTTCATTGGAATCGGAGGAGTGCTTACCTTCAAGAACGCTAAAAAGCTTCGAGAGACAGTTCAGAGAATAGGTCTGGAAAGACTGGTCTTAGAGACGGACTGTCCCTATCTTGCGCCTGAACCCCATAGGGGAGAGCGGAATTCGTCGCTCTACTTAAAGGCCGTGGCCTGCGCTATAGGGGAGATTAAAGGGATAGATGAGGCAGAGGTAGAGGCTGTTACATTTGAGAATGCGCATAAGCTTTATAGAATAGGAGATAAATATGACAGAGGATAATATCCCATCTGATGTAGCCCAGATTTTTGGGCAGGATGTTTTCAATGATACTGTGATGCAGAGGCTGCTGCCCAAAAGGGTCTATAAGGAGCTAAGGCGCACGATAGATGAGGGCAAGGATTTGGATCCGATGACCGCTGAAGTCGTGGCTGAGGCAATGAAGAACTGGGCCATAGAGAAGGGCGCGACTCACTATACGCATTGGTTCCAGCCCCTTACTGGCATCACGGCTGAAAAGCACGATGCTTTTATTTCAAGTGTCCGGCAGGATGGCACCACGCTTTTGGAGTTCTCGGGGAAGGAACTAATTAAGAGTGAGCCCGATGCTTCGTCTTTTCCCTCAGGCGGGATAAGGTCTACCTTTGAGGCAAGGGGATACACGGCCTGGGACTGCACCTCTCCGGCCTTTGTCAGGCACGATGCGGCGGGGGGCATACTTTGCATTCCGACAGCGTTCTGTTCTTATACGGGTGAAGCTTTGGACATGAAGACCCCGCTTCTCAGGTCGATAGAGGCCTTGAATAAGGAGACGCTGAGGCTTATCCGCCTTTTCGGGAATAAGACCTCGAAAAAGGTCTTGCCCTCTGTTGGGGCGGAGCAAGAGTACTTCCTTGTGGACAGGGAGAAATTCCTGAAAAGGAAGGACTTGATATATACCGGTCATACCCTCTTTGGAGCCATGCCTCCCAAGGGTCAGGAACTGGACGATCAATATTTTGGCGCGATAAGGGAGAGGGTAGCGTCCTTTATGAAGGACGTGAACAGAGAGCTATGGAGGCTTGGAGTCTCTGCAAAGACCCAGCATAATGAGGTGGCTCCGGGACAGCACGAGCTGGCGCCCATTTTCACGGATTGCAATGTCTCAGTAGACCAAAACCAGCTTATAATGGAAGTCCTGAAAAAGGTAGCTGAAAGGCATGGAATGACCTGCCTTCTCCATGAGAAGCCCTTTAAGGGGGTGAATGGTTCCGGTAAGCACAATAATTGGTCCATAGTGACAGACGATGGGATCAATCTCTTGGAGCCCGGAGAGACGCCCCATGATAACATTCAATTCTTGATGATATTGACCAGCATCTTGAAGGCGGTGGACACTCATGCGGATCTGCTTAGGGAATCTGCGGCAAACGTGGGCAATGATTACAGGCTTGGAGCGAACGAGGCGCCGCCGGCCATAGTATCGGTCTTTGTAGGAGAGCAGCTAGAGGACGTGCTTTCACAACTGATCTCTACGGGGATGGCGACTCAATCCAAGCAGGGTGAGATAATGGACACTGGAGTGCGTACCCTGCCTGAATTCATGAAGGATGCCACGGATAGGAACAGGACGTCCCCGTTCGCCTTTACGGGGAATAAGTTCGAATTCAGGATGGTGGGATCCTCAGCCTCCATAGCCGAGCCGAACATTGTACTCAATTCCATAGTGGCAGAGGCCTTTGCGGAGACCTGCGACAAATTGGAAAAGGCAGAGGATTTCGATATTGCCGTGCATGACTTGATAAAGTCTTATGCTACGGACCATCAAAGAATTGTATTCAACGGAAATGGATACTCAAAGGAGTGGGAGGAGGAAGCCCGGAAGAGGGGACTTGGAAACCTGCCTACAATGGTGGATGCCATCTCCTGCCTGGTGCGTCCGGAGACTATTAGATTATTTGGTAAATTCAATATATTTACCGAGCAGGAGCTTCAAAGCAGGTCTGAGATAAAGTACGAGGACTATGCAAAGGAGACAAATATAGAGGCCCGCACGATGATAGACATGGCATCGAAGTCCATAATACCGGCCTGCTTGGCCTATGCCAAGGAGCTGGCAGATACAGTCATTTCCCTTAAAGGTGCGGGATTGCGCTCCAAGGCGGCCTTGGAGATCTTGGAGGAAGTGTCCTCCCTGACGGATACAGCGAAATTTGCCTTGGATCAACTGATTAAGTCTGCCGATGAGTCCCTTGCTGTGCCCCAGGGAAAAGAAAGGGCGATTTTCAGCAGGGACAAGGTTCGGACAAACATGGAATTGCTCAGGCTTCCTATCGACAGACTGGAGATGATAGTAGATAAGGATCGCTGGCCGATGCCGTCCTATGGGGATTTATTATTTGAGGTATGAATATATGAAGAAATTATTTCGGGATATGGGCATGGCGGGATTGGCATTTCTGCTTGCCTTTAACCTTGGGTTAAATAATGTGTGCGCTGCTACAGTCTATACAACGGGCAGCAACGTAAATTTCCGAGAGAGTGCTGCCATGGATGGGAGAATAATTGATAGAGTGCCGAAGGGCGCTGCTTTGGAACTCCTGCAGATATCAGATGGGTGGGCGCAGGTTAAATACAATGGAAAGACCGGCTATATAAATACACAGTTCGTCAGTGCTTTAGGGGATTCATCGCCCGCTATGCCCGCTGCCATCAATACCGATAATGGTGCAGCCGCTGCCGCCGCAGCCTCGACCCAAAGCCCCGTTCCGGTCTCTTCCAGGATTATTTGCATAGATCCGGGACATCAGACAAAGGGCAGCAATACAAAGGAGCAGAATGGCCCTGGCTCTACGGTCATGAAAGCCAGGGTGACAGGAGGGACCACGGGGACTACAACAGGAGTCCCAGAGTACAAGCTTACGCTCGCAATCGGACTTAAGCTCAAGGCGGCATTGGAGGCAAAGGGCTATACTGTGGTCATGACCAGGACGATCAACGATGTAAATATCAGCAATATGGAGAGAGCGAAGATAGCGAATGATGCCGGGGCAGCTATTACAGTCAGGCTTCATGCCAATGGGGCGAGCTCATCTGGCACGAATGGCGCCCTTGCCCTGGCTCCCTCGAAGTCAAATCCTTATGTTGCGTCTCTTTCAGCGGAGAGCCAGAGGCTTTCATCCAACATTTTGAATGCTTATTGCGCCGCTACCGGGATGAAGAATATAGGAGTGCAGTTGAATGACACGATGACGGGGATAAATTGGTGCAAGATGCCGGTATCGATCCTGGAAATGGGATTCATGACCAATCCTTCGGATGATACAAATATGCAAAATGAGGCCTATCAGGCAAAGATGGTTCAAGGTATCGTTAATGGGATAGACGCTTACTTCAAATAGAAGAGAATTTTTAAGGACTCTCCCCCAAACCCCCTAAAATCAGCTTATGGATGAGTCCTCTCTATAATGTCAACATAGAATAATTAACAAAAAGATGGGAAAAAATTCAGTTATTTTTCTAATTCAAATTGCTTTACTTATTTTTTAAACTTGATATCATATAACTATATTTAGCATTTCTTGCGAATCACACCACAATATATAGTTGCGTATTTGCGGGATGGCGCAAGAATTTCTTAAAAGAGCGCTTTGGATTTTTGCTAAGGTAGGGAAACGGGCAGAGGATTGAATCTTTTGCCCGTATGTATTTAGAATTGCAAATTTTAGCGTCTGAACAGTTACTTTGATTTAGATATTGAAGATTAGGGGGGATGGTCTTGAATATTATTAAGAGAAGCGGCAAAGAAGTAGAATTCAATGGAGACAAGATTAGCGCAGCGGTGGAAAAGGCCAATGCGGAGGTCCCGGCGTCCTACAGGCTCACGGCGTCTCAGGTGAAGGCTGTAGAGAGGAATGTTGAGGATCATTGCAGGGCGATGAGCCGGGCTCTTTCCGTGGAAGAAATCCAAGATCTCGTGGAAGACGAGATAATGAGGGCGCGGAAATTTGAGGTCGCAAGGAAGTATATCACCTATCGCTACAAAAGGGCCCTGATTCGTAAGAGCAATACGACGGATCAGCAGATAATGTCCCTCATAGAGTGCGATAATGAGGAGGTCAAGCAGGAGAATTCCAATAAGAATCCTGTGGTGAATTCCGTACAAAGGGACTATATGGCGGGAGAGGTGAGCCGGGATATCACGAGGCGCTTCCTCTTGCCGGAGGATGTGGTCAAGGCCCACCAAGAGGGCATCATACATTTTCACGATTCGGACTATTTTGCCCAGCACATGCACAATTGCTGCCTGGTGAATCTGGAAGATATGCTCCAGAATGGGACGGTAGTTTCCGAGACGATGATAGAGAAGCCAAAGAGCTTTTCAACGGCCTGCAATATAGCGACCCAATGCATAGCCCAGATAGCCAGCTCTCAATATGGCGGGCAGAGCATTACCCTATCCCATTTGGCTCCCTTTGTGGATGTGAGCAGAAAGAAGTACAGAAAACAGGTCAGGTGGGAATTTGAGGCGACTGGCATCGAGACCAGCGAGCAGAAGATAAACGAGGTCGCTGAGATCCGCTTAAAGGACGAGATCAAACGAGGCGTGCAGGTGATCCAATATCAGGTGATTACCTTGATGACGACGAATGGGCAGGCTCCGTTCGTGACCGTGTTCATGTACCTGAATGAGGTTCCGGACGGACAGATAAAGGAAGATTTGGCTCTCATCGTGGAAGAAATGCTGAAACAGCGTATTTTGGGAGTCAAGAACGAAAAGTGAGTCTATATTACCCCTGCTTTCCCGAAGCTCATCTACGTGCTGGATGAAGACAATATCTATCCTGGAAGCAAGTATTGGTATCTGACGAAGCTGGCTGCCAAGTGTACCGCTAAAAGGATGGTGCCGGACTATATCTCAGCCAAGAAGATGAAGGAGTACAAGAACGGGGACGTTTATCCCTGCATGGGCTGCCGTTCCTTCCTGACTCCCGACACAAAGGGGATGGGAGAGAATGGGAGGCATAAGTACTATGGAAGATTCAATCAAGGTGTCGTCACCTTGAATCTGGTGGATGTCGCCTGTTCTTCAGATAGGGATGAGTCCAAGTTTTGGGAATTGATGGAGGAGAGGACCGAGCTGTGCAGGAAGGCCTTGATGTGCCGCCATGAGAGGCTTAAGGGCACGTTATCCGACGTGGCTCCTATTCTGTGGCAGCATGGAGCCCTGGCTAGGCTTGGCAAGGGAGAGAAGATAGACCGCTTGCTCTATCATAATTATTCGACGATTTCATTGGGTTATGCGGGGCTTTGCGAATGTACCCGCTTCATGACCGGAGTGTCCCATACCGATCCCATCGGGAAAGAGTTCGCTCTAAAGGTCATGAAATACTTGAATGACAGGTGCGCTGAGTGGAGAGCCGAGACGGACATTTCTTTCAGCCTCTATGGCACGCCGTTGGAGTCTACGACTTACAAATTCGCTAGCTGCCTGCAGAGGAGGTTTGGTATCATTCCGGGCGTCACGGATAAGAACTATATAACGAACAGCTATCATGTCCATGTCACTGAAGAGATAGATGCCTTCACTAAGCTCAAGTTTGAGTCCGAATTTCAGCAGCTATCCCCCGGAGGGGCAATAAGCTATGTGGAAGTCCCGGATATGACTCAGAATATAGAGGCAGTCCTCTCTGTCATGCAGTATATTTATGAGAACATAATGTACGCAGAACTCAATACTAAGAGCGACTATTGCCAAAAGTGCGGCCATGAGGGCGAGATTCAGATCGTCTCTGACGAGGATGGCAAGCTGGTCTGGGAGTGTCCCATCTGTGGGAATAGGGATCAGAACCTGATGAATGTCGCAAGGAGGACTTGCGGCTACATTGGGACGCAATTCTGGAATCAGGGCAGGACACAGGAGATTCAGGAAAGAGTTATGCACCTATAAACAGATTTGTCTATAGTTGTTGATTTAATTGGAGGGCAATGATTTGGGCTTAGGAAAGTTCATTGCTTTAGAGGGGATAGACGGCTCGGGGAAGAGCACTCAGGCCGTCTATCTTACGGAATTAATAAAAAAGACGGGGCATCAGGTATATTCTACAGCGGAGCCAAGCACGGGGCCTGTTGGAGTCATGATTCGGCAAATCCTCTCCGGGAGGATGAAGATGGACTCGGCAGCGACAGCGGCCTTATTTGCGGCAGACAGGCTGGATCACATTTCAAATCCAGTGGATGGTTTGAGGCAAAAATTAGAGGCCGGGACTTTCGTTATCTCTGACAGATATTATTTCTCATCCTATGCCTATCACAGCCTGGATCTTCCTATGGATTGGGTCGCTGCTTTGAATGAGAGGGCGGCTGCCGCCCTGAGAGCGGACATAACGATATTCATAGATTTAAGCCCGGAAAGCGCAATGGAAAGGATATCTCGTAATAGGGGTAAAACAGAGCTCTTTGAAAAAAGGGAAACATTGCAAAAGGTTAGAGGCCTCTATCTTGAGGCATTTGAAAGATTTAAGGGATTGGAAAATATAATCATAGTTGATGGTGAACGCTCTCCGGAAGAGATTGCGGCATCTATAAAGGATATAGTCCTGGAGGCGGGGATCATTGCATAAGGCTCATACAATAGACATGCTGAATGGCTCGCTTTGGGATAAGGTGCTTATCTTCGCCCTTCCACTTGCAATTACGGGCATTCTCCAGCAGCTTTTCAATGCTGCGGATGTAGCGGTAGTGGGGCGCTTCGTAGGCAAGAACGCAATGGCGGCCGTGGGCAGCAATAGCCCCTTGATTGGGCTTTTCGTTAATCTCTTCGTGGGCATCTCACTGGGAGCGAATGTGGTCATTGCCCAGATGATAGGACAGGGCGATGAAAAGAGGGTCAATTCCGCAGTCCATACCGCAGTGATCGTATCAATCGTGAGCGGCATTGCTGTGACAATAGTCGGAGAGATTGTGGCAGGCCCTCTCTTGAAGCTTTTAGGGGTGCCGGATGATGTCTATGACATGGCTCTCCTATATCTTCGGATTTATCTCCTTGGCATGCCGGTGATACTTCTCTACAATTTTGAGTCGGCAATCTTTCGGAGCAAGGGGGACACGAGGACCCCGCTAATCTGTCTCACCACATCAGGGATCGTGAATGTGGTATTGAACCTAGTCTTTGTAGTGGGACTCAAAATGACAGTAGAGGGAGTCGCCTTTGCCACGATTATTTCGAATTTAATTAGTTCCCTCCTGCTTTTTGTGGTACTGATTCGCAGCCAGGATGCTGCTTCATTGACCCTTGACAGGGAGCACATGAGGGTGGATCTGCCAATATTCTCTACGATGATGAGGATAGGAGTGCCTGCGGGCTTGCAGGCCATGGTATTTTCGATTTCGAATATCTGTATCCAATCAGCGATAAACAGCCTTGGCTCAGATATCATGGCCGCTTCCTCGGCGGCATTCAATATAGAAATCTTCCTTTACTATGTCATAAATACTTATGGTCAGGCATGCACGACTTTCATTGGACAGAATCATGGCGCAGGCAAGGAGGATCGGTGCAACAGGGTGTTCATACATTGCATGCTGCAGGGACAGATTTTTACGATGCTGCTCTGCATTTTGATGCTTGTTCATGGAGACTTTTTCCTGAAGATCTTTAATAGCGACCCTGTAGTGCTTGAATATGGGATGATTCGGCTTAAATACATACTTCTATGGGAATTCATGAATGTGGGCATTGAAATTACTTCGGGCTATATGAGGGGTTATGGCTATTCCTTTGTTCCTGCCCTCATGGCTTTCCTGGGAGTCTGCGGTGTCCGGATAAGCTGGGTCTATCTGATTTTTCCTTATTTTCGTACCTTTGACAAGCTCATGATAGTCTATCCCATAAGCTGGGCAGTGACTGTGAGTGCGATAATAGCGGCATTTTTCATTTTGAAAAAGAAGAAAATAGTGTGGCTTGCGTAAGGGAGCAGCCCCAAAAATGAGCAAAAAGTCCGTGTAAGCGGACTGTAGAGTGAGAAGCGCTTACTTCGCGAGTCTTTTTTTTGCAGGGCTGGCGCAGCTATGCGTCAACCATACAGTCTGGTATTTTTTGGGCTTTTTAATGGGCTGGAAGTGCTTTTTGGCGCTTCCAATCGTATAGGGAGAAATTCTGAAAATTAAAAAAAGGTCTTGACAAGCCATCTTGTTTTTGCTATTATATATAACGGTTTTGAAATTGCGGCTATGAATGTCGTAGACGGGGTGTGGCTCAGTTTGGCTAGAGCGCCTGGTTTGGGACCAGGAGGCCGCAGGTTCGAATCCTGTCACCCCGACTTGTCTGGATTGTCTCTAGGCAGAGCACAGGGGTATTAATTTAATAGTTTGTTTTATATGCGGGTGTAGTTCAATGGTAGAACACCAGCCTTCCAAGCTGGATACGTGGGTTCGATTCCCATCACCCGCTTTTTTGTTACCTAAATTTTCCCACCTGTGCGGTTGGAAGCACCCATGGTGCTTCCAACCCATCCCCAAAGACTCGCAAACCCGTGCTTCGCACTCTACTGTCCACTATCGTGGACTGTTTGCTCGTTTTTGGGGATGGGTTGCTCGAATAATATCGGTTT
>JAGBNY010000001.1 GCA_017634175.1 Lachnospiraceae bacterium | reverse complement strand
GTCCAAATTTCTTGTCTTTTTCCGCAATCTTGCAGGGTCAAATTCGGTTACATAGCCCGCTATGCGCCCTCATTTGACCCTACAATCTTACGAAAAAATCCTACGAAATTTTTGTACAGTTATTTATCTACAGCTCCTTAAGAACTGTAATAGGCATCGAAGACCCGCTTTGCCATCGGGACAGCGTAGTCCCCGCCGCTGCCGGCGCCCTCCATTATGATCGTCACAACGAGCTCCGGGTCCTCTATATTTGAAAAACCAGTGAACCAGGCATGGGAATCGCCCTTTACGGAGCCATATTCCGCCGAGCCGGTCTTGCCGGCGACGGTGTAGTTTAGCCCGTTCAGCTTCTTTCCCGTGCCTGTTTTCACGACTTCTGCCATATAGTCCTTTAGCCTCGCGGCCTCTTCTTCGCTCATGAGCCTTCCGTATTTTTTTGGCTCGGTCTCGCTTATAACGGCTCCCAGGTAATTCGTATATTTGTCAATTTCATAGGGAACCATGAGGATTCCGTCATTCGCTATGCAGGAAGTGAGCATACAAAGATGCATCGGGGTCATAAGTACCTTTCCTTGTCCGATTGCGCTTTGGAGACGCTCTTCTGTGTCCGAATCATTGGATAGAGTATAAGAGCTCTTGCTCGTGGGCAGGTCCAGGGGAAGGTTCTTATTAAATAATAGCCCTTCGCAGGTCTTATGGAATCTGTTTATGCTCAAGATCGAGCCCATATAGGCGAAGGAGCTGTTGCATGATTTGGCGAAGGAGCTCCGAAGATCCACCCTGCCATGTACTGACCCGTGATAGCAATCGATCCGCACATCCTCTAAGTCAAAATGCCCCTTGCAATTATACCTGTAGTCCTTGTAGTCCTCATTATGCTCCCTAAGATACTGGAGGAGCGTCACAATCTTGAAGGTTGAGCCCGGGGGATAAAGCCCCTGCGTAGCTCTGTTCAGGAGAGGAGATCTCGCGTTGTCCTGGCTAAGGAGCGCCCAGTTCTCAGATACCGTGTTTGGGTCAAAGTCAGGTCTTGAAACCATGGCGAGTATGCGTCCCGTCTTTGGCTCCATGGCTATGATTGCGCCTTTATAGACCCCCAGGGCGTCTGAGGCGGCTTTTTGCAGCTTCATATCGAAAGTGGTATAAATATCGTCTCCATAGTTCCTTACACCGTACATTTCTTTTTCCAGCTTTTCAGCAGGCGGTGAATCAGAGGTGAGCAGGGTTATATTCCCGCTCTTTTCCACCCCGATGCCTCCATGAGAGCTGATCCCGACCGCATGGCAGAATAGTTCGTGGTAGGGGTAGTAGCGCACCTCGTTGCCATTTTTGTCAAGAGCCTGTTCGGCAAGGATTTCACCTCGATTTGAATAGATTTTCCCTCTGATAATGAGCTTCGCAAGGTTTTGCTGTCTCATGTTGTAAGAGCTGTTTATCTGGTCTTTCGCGTCAACAGCAACGAAATGAGCAAAATAGATAAGAAATATGAAGAAGGTCATGAATATGAGATACATGACCACATAGAGCTCGTGATTCTTCTTATGAAGCTTTCGCTTTTCCCGTCTGGAAAGCTTAAGGTTGTTCTTGATTTTTTTCCCCATTTTAACTGTACTGAGACCTGATTAAGTAGATTCCCTGCATTATTTGGAGCATTAGCATGGTCGAGAAAACAGAGGAGCCGCCGTAGCTGATGAGCGGCAGGGTGACTCCGGTCATTGGAATGAATTTAGTTACCCCGCCTAAAGCCAGGAAAATCTGAAAGGCGTAGCAGGCAGAGATTCCCAGAGCCACCAGCCTATAGTAGGCGGAGTTCACTCGCAGCGATATATTCATGAACATCAAGATGGTGCTGAGTATCACCAGTATTAGGAGGATTGAGAATATGCAGCCCAGCTCTTCTGAGATAGCTGAAAATATGAAATCGGCCTCCACAATGGGTATCTTATCGGGGCTTCCCATCATGAGTCCCATTCCGAACCAGCTTCCTGTGCCGATGGCGAAGAGGGACTGGGTTATCTGGTATCCCTGTCCCTCAATAACGCTGAATGGGTCTCTCCAGGCTATCACTCGGTTACGCACGTGGGAAAACAGGCGATAACCGATGAAGGCACCTGCCCCTCCAAGGATGGCACCGGAAAAAAGTGTCAGGGGCGACCTAAGGGACGCATAGAGGATTATGAAGTACACGATGAAGAATATCAGGGCTGAACCCAGATCCCGGGATAATACCAGGATTAATACATGAACCGCGGCTATGAGGCTGGATATTAGGACTCGGCCCCTTGGCGGTGGAGCGAAGCTGTCCCTTGCAAGCAGGCCAGAGAGACACAGGATGAATGAAATCTTCACTATCTCAGAGGGCTGAAAGGTGACTCCGGCCAAGGTGAAAGAGAGCCTGGACCCCCTGGTTACTGCTCCAAAAATGAAGACTGCGCTTAAGGCAGCTATCCCGAAGATGGCATAGTGGAATGTCAACGCCCTGAAAAGACCGAATCTTTGGACAATGAAAGGTATTGCCATCGTGATTATAGTGCAGAGGGCGGCAATGGCGAATTGCTTTAAGGACTTTGAAAGGGATAGCCTGGTGAGCATGACGAAGCTCGTAGCGAGAAAAAAGCAGGTGTTGCTGGTTAGAAGCCAGGATGAGTCTCGATAAAGGAACTTATAGAGAAGTAAAAATCCAATTAAAAAGACTTCCTCAGCTAGGCATAGCATCATCAGATTGTTTGGCTGCCCCATGCGGATAGAGAGGCAGGCAAAGGCAGAGACATGGAAGGCCGATAGGAAGAGTGTCTGAAGCACATAGAAAGGGTATCTGTCCTCCTCATTGGTGAAAGAAAAGGAGAGGAAGCATTGTATAGTATAGAAGGCGGCAAAAATAGTCAATATGTATTTGGAAAGGCCGACAAAGATTGTGTTCATTCTACTCCGTTTTTTATATGTCCATAGGTGAAACTATCGGACTTTTTTTCTTTTGGGCTTGGGACCGCGTCGAGACCCGTGCCTTTAAGGACAGATATGAAATCCTTTATATAAGCGACTATATCGCTGCTTTTCTCTATAGTGAAACAGAGCCTGATTTCATCGATTTTTGCTTTTTCTAACTTTTGCAGCATCGAAATCAAAGAAATTGGGACTGAGTTATAGATGCAATTGTAGCAATGCCTGCAATATGAAATTGCATGAAAGGAGACTCCCTTGCGGTCTGTCAGCAAGGTGTCATGTATGGGACTATTTTGCTCAAGCATTGATTTATGCTTTGTTTTCCTGGTACACTCGCCGCCGGAATTGATATGGCTGCACTGCCTCGTGATCATCAGCGGTAAATGGCCATAGGCAACGACAGAGATTGGAATTTCTTTTGGTGAAAAAGCTTCTTTTGCTTCTTGGATCTCTTTCAAAGTGAGCTCATATGGGGCTGTGTACATGCTGATACCAAAATAATCCAATAAGTCCAAGGAAAAGGAGTTCCAAATATTTAGGTTTGCATCTGAGATAAGCGGTAATTCTATGCCCTCTTCCTTCGCCATCCCTAATTCATCCATGTTCCGGATCAGCACTGCGTCTGCGCCTTCGCTGAATCTGATGGCATCCCCCGGAAAGGTGAGGTGGGGCAAGACCTGGCACCATTTAAAAGCAGGGCTCAGAAGCTCAGGTCTTTTAGGGCTGTATATATATGAGATATCCATAAATTCAAGAATATGGCCATTATCGGAAAAGAGGGCTTTGCAAGCGTCGTCCGCTGTATCCATGTTCTCAAATAGCACGCCTATATTCACTGAGTAATTCCTCCTTCAGCTTGAATAGGGCATCTCGCCTAAGCTCATTCAAGCCGCTTTTAGAGATGAAGATGTCCGGATCCGCATTTATCATCAGCGAAGAAAAGGTGAAAGGGCTGCCCCCCGTGCTGCGGAGCTGTTTATCGAGAACGGGGAATGGGACAGGGTTCTTGATCGCCTTTTGGGGGGTTGGTCCCAAAGCTCTAATATTTCTATTGTTATATTTAATGCTCAGCTCAATTGGCTCTCCAATATGTCCCTTAAATGCACCCTCAATCTCAAGAGTTGGAGGACTCGCCACCGGAGCAGAATTCTTTTCGCTGATATAGCTGCCCCTTTCAAGGGTTATCATATCGGGACCGTTCTTTTTTTTGAAGTACCCGTCTGAATAGCCGCTGCGTGAATACTGTGCTATTGTGCGGTCTAAATCCCCTTTATCAACACGATAATTTTCCGGACTCTCCATATAGAGATCCAAATACTTTCGATACATTTGAGTCACGAAATATACGTAAGATGGGCTTTTCATTCGGCCCTCTATTTTGAGTGATGCGACGCCGGAAGAGATAATCTCTGGAAGAATGGGCAGAGTGCATAAATCCTTCATTGAAAGGTAGTAAGCAGGCGATTCTTCGGACTTTTTTGCTTTTTTCCTGCTGCCTTTGCCGGGAACCGGATATCTATAGGGCTGACGGCAGGGTCCTGCGCAGCGCCCCCTGTTGCCGCTCCTTCCGCCAAAAAAAGATGACATGAGGCAGAGGCCGGAAACAGAGTAGCACATGGCTCCGTGAATAAAACATTCTAATTCGATGTCTGAGCCCTCATGGATTTTTTTGATGTCTGAAAGAGTGAGCTCCCTTGGGAGAATCAGACGCTTGCAGCCCAAAGCCTTGAAAAGCCTGGCGCCTGCTGCTCCCGTTACAGCGCTTTGTGTGCTCATGTGAATCGGAAGGAGGGGGAGATTTTCCTTGATTAGTTTTAGGAGTCCGATATCTTGGATAATAACTCCGTCCAGACCAGCCTGATAGAGAGGCCTAAGCAGGTCTAAAGCGGGCTTTAATTCGGACTCTTTAATCAGGGTATTAAGGGTAAGATAGACTTTTTTGCCTAAAAGGTGGCAATAGTCCATGGCTTTCAGGAACTCTTCTTCAGATAGGTTTCCCGCGTAAGCCCTGGCGCTGAATCGGCCAAGGCCGGCGTAGATTGCGTCAGCACCCGCGGACAGGGCCGCCATGAAGCAGGAGTAGTCTCCGGCTGGGCTTAAAAGTTCAATCATTTGTTCCTTGATGACTCCTTGTTCGCTAACAATGCTTCCAATTCGACTATCCTCTTTTGGTACTCGGAATTCGCTGTCTCCAGATTCCTCACTAATTCTTCTGAAGTATTCAGCTTGATCTTGGTAGTTATGAGGTCGTGCTTGGCATCGTAAAGTTCCTTGTCTTTTGCCTCGATATCATCTTCCAGGATTTTTATCTGCTTTTTTGCCTTGAAAAGCTCATCTGCAATATTAAGCTGCAAAAGGACATTTTGAGTGTCCAATGTTTGGCGTTTATAATTATCTATTCTGGAGTATTCGGATATCTTTCCATTGATATAAGAAGCAATACGCTGAAGGTATTCCTCACTTTCATCGCCGGAAACCGTATATATTTTGCCCCCGATCAAAACCTCGGTGTCCGTCTTAGCCCTCAAAATCATTCCTCCTATCGGCATACCTATAAGCAAATGGATAGTATAGCAAATATTGGATTTTACTGCAAACTAATGTAGAATAGAGAGATTATGAGATCTATTCTATTCGCCGATAATTTATTCTTAGGGCATTTAGCCAGGAGGCGGGAAAAGAAGATAAGGCGGAAGCTTAATGAAAACAGCGGTATGCTGGATACTTTTCTGATCGTCCTTCCAAGGCATGGGAATGACCTTCTCGAAATAGTCCATTCATCAGTCCTCATGCAGCCTTATTTTGATTATTATCCACCTTTGATAGTTGGTATTGCGATTGGTAAATATGAGGCAATGCTTCTCTTGCAGGAAATCGTGAGAAGGGTCCTGTGCGATACCGGGGGCTATGATTACAAGTCCTATTTTAAGTTCCGGGATGAGCGTTCGATGGAGAGTATCTCCCATGGAGACAGCCCCTTGGGGGAGGATAAGAAATGATGATTGCTTTAAGCATTCTTAAAATAGTCTTATTCACGGTACTTTATGCCTTCCTGGGACTTTTGGCTTTGCTCCTGCTTTTGATTTTTCTGCCGTTCGTATATAAAGGAAACTTCAGTTATCAGGATGAAGCGGAGGGGAGTTTATCCATAAGATGGGGCTTTGGATTCTTTTCGGCAAAAATCGCTCATCCGGCTAAGGAATCCAGGCTTACGGTCAGGATATGTGGATTCAAGATATTCCCAAGAAAAAAGAAAAAGAATGATGATGTGTACGAAGATACGGAGCTGGAAGAGAGTCCTTCAATGGATGGGGGCGAAGAGTCTTATACATCGGATTTGGAAATCAAAGAAACTAGAGATATTGATGACAGGGTCGCCTCACCCGGTCAATCTGCCGATTCTGAAAAAGTGGAGACGCGGGAAAAGGATATCGAAGCTTCATCAGATATTCCTGTGGATGATGAAAGACCGCATGAAGGGATATTCGAGAGGATCCTTAGTGTACTAAAAAAGATAAGATTGGGATTTAATTCCATATGTGCTAAAATAAGAAAGGTTAGCTTTAGCATTGAAAAAATTACTGACTTTTTGAAAAGGGAGAGCACTAAAAATGCAACTGCTCTTATTTGGGCGGAGGCAGGTTATTTTCTTAGGAAGATAGCCCCGAAGAAATGGAGGCTGAGGCTGCATTTTGGGTTCAGGGACCCGGCCGATACCGGGGAACTCACAGGGGCCTTGTGCACTGCGAAGCCAATTGTCGGGAATCATGTTGTAATTCAGCCTGAATTCCATAAAGAGGTCTTTGATATGGACTTGTATATGAGGGGCGCTCTTCAGCTTTATATTCTTATCGTGATTTTTTGCAAGCTCTATTTCAGCAAAGACATCAAGAGATTTAGGCATGATTTGATAAAGCTGAAACAATTCAGAACCCCCTGAGATTTCATCAAATTTGCAATTCAAACTTGTTTGAAAATTGCAAATTTGATGAAATCTCAGGGCGGTAACGATAGTTACGAAAAGCTTAGGAGAGGATAGAGGAGAAGCTATATGGTACAAAGTAAGGAACAAGCTGAGGTCATTGACAGGCTCTTGACCGGGATGGGAGATTTCTTTTCTACCAAAACAGTCATGGGAAGCCCGGTGGATGTCGGAGAGACCACGATAATTCCGCTCATGGATGTCTCTTTCGGAATGGGAATCGGGACGGGGGCCGAAGAAAAGAAGAACAGCGGCTGCGGCGGAATCGGAGGCAAGATGTCCCCGTCGGCGGTGCTCGTCGTAAGCGGCGGAAGAGTCAGGCTGGTTAATATCAAGAACCAGGATTCGGTGACAAAGATTCTGGACATGGTACCGGGAATCATAGACCGATTCACGGTTCCTAAAGGTGGGGAGATTATTACTGACAGCGAAGCTGTGGACATTGCCTTTGATAAGACTGAGAACAAATAAAAATGAAAATCCACTTGATTTTAGATATTGATTGTGGTATAATGCCAGTTATTGCGGTTTTGGTGGGTTTTCGCTAATTCCAGTATTTTCCGAAGGAGGTGTTTTCATGGCAAAGTGTGCAGTCTGTGGGAAGAGTGTCAATTTTGGGAATAATGTCAGCCATTCTCATAGAAGAACGAATCGTATCCAAAAGCCTAATATCAAGCATGTCAGATGTAAGGTGAATGGCTCTACAAAAAGGCTGTATGTGTGTACCCGCTGCCTCCGTTCCGGAGCGGTAGAACGCGCATAAGCTATTAGATTGCATTTAAAGAGAGACTTTGAAGTCTCTCTTTTTTTGTGCGATAAGGTCGTAGAGCGCAAGCCGGGCATGCCCTAAGCCTGCATTCGACGGCCTTGTTTCTCTGGCGGAGTTGGCTGCCAGATGTACGCATCGCGTAATCTAGTAGGGGCGCTTTTCCCCTGCTAGATTTCAAGCAATGAGCAAAGCGCCTGCCTCGTGCTTGCACGAAAGGCAGCCGCCTTGGCGAATGCCCGCACCTGGCACGAAGTGCGAGATGATGGGCTGTAATGCTGTATCGAGTAGGGGGCGCTTTTCCCCTGCTCGATTGCAAGGCCGTCAAGCGGCCGCCGTGCTTTTCCCGCGGGCGTATGAATACCTCTGTAATTATTGAAAAAACGGCTTTAATGTGTTAGAGTGTCAAATTGTGTTTTGTTTTTTAGGGAGGTATGAGATGAAAAGAAAACTGATTTCTATAATTATCACTTTAGGTTTAGCGGCAGGGATGGCTGGCTGCGGCCAGTCCGGCGCTGCTCCGGCGGCGCCGGCTGCGGAGGCTCCGGCGGCTCAGGAACAGTCATCGGAGGAGTCCAATCCTGCGCCGTCAGCGGAGGAATCAGCGGCGGCGGATGAGTCTCAGGGAGCAGAGGGGGCGGCTGCCGAATCTGCAGGGGAGGAGGCTGCGAATGAGGAGCCTGCGGCCCAGGAGGGATCTACAGAAGAGGCTGCCGCGGATGGTGATGTAGCTTACATTAAGGGCAAGGGGACCTTGATTGTTGGAATAACGGATTTTGCACCCATGGATTATCAGGAGAACGGAGAATGGGTCGGATTCGATGCGGATATGGCCGAAAAGGTGGCAGAGGATCTTGGCGTATCGGCCGAATTCGTTGAGATTGACTGGGACAATAAGATCCTGGAGCTCAATAATAAGAGCATTGACGTCGTTTGGAACGGCATGACTCTTACCGATGAGGTGAAGAGTGCGATGGAATGTACAGAGCCTTATTGCAATAACGCTCAGGTCGTCGTGGTTCCATCGAGTGAAGCGGAAAAATACAAGGACATCGAGTCGCTGAAAGACCTTTCTTTTGCCGTGGAAGCAGGCTCCGCGGGAGAGTCCGCCGCAAAGGACAATTCGTTGAATTTTACTGCTGTGCCGACTCAGGCGGACACATTGATGGAAGTCAAGGCGGGCACATCCGATGCCAGCATCATTGACCTTTTGATGGCAGGCGCGATGGTAGGAGAGGGAACCAGCTATGAAGACCTCACTCATACAGTGGAGCTCACGGAGGAGAAATACGTTGTAGGCTGCCGGAAGGGATCGGATCTCGCTCAATATATCAATGATGAGTTCAAGAAATTCGCAGAGGACGGCTCCCTCGAAACTGTCGCAAAGCAGTACGGGGTACAGGACTCTCTTGTAAAATAAATTCTGCCTGTGCAGTTGAGGGTTTTCAAATCGTACAGGCGGGATGATCTTTTTAAGCAGCCGGGCATAGTTCCGGCTGCTGTTTTCCCTTATGAATATGAGAGGAGCGGTTTTTATGTTATCAACCGTTACTTTGACACTTCTAAAAGGCTTTCTTGGCACTCTGAGGCTTTTTTCTGAAACTCTTTTGTTCGCGCTTCCACTGGGTCTCATCATAAGCTTTGGATCCATGCATAAGCTGAAAATTTTGAGACTTCCTGTCCGATTCTTGATCTGGATAATAAGAGGGACGCCCCTGATGCTGCAGCTCCTGGTCATCTACTATGGACCCGGCATAATACTGGGCAATAATGTCTGGGGTTCCGGGGAAACCGGCAGATTCATCGCGGCTCTATGCGCCTTTGTACTGAACTATGCCTGTTATTTCTCTGAGATTTTCAGGGGAGGCATCCAGTCCATACCTGTAGGTCAATATGAGGCAGGGCAGGTGCTGGGGATGACAAAGGGACAGATTTTCTTTAAGGTGATCCTGCTTCAGGTCATCAAGAGGATCGTTCCGCCTATTTCGAACGAGGTCATAACCCTTGTAAAGGACACGTCCCTCGCCAGGGTCATTGCTGTTTATGAGATTATTTGGGAGGGGCAGTCCTTTATAAAGAGCGCGGGCATAATCTGGCCTCTATTTTATACCGGGATATTTTATTTGCTTTTTAGCGGTCTCCTGACCCTTTTCTTTGGATTCATAGAGAAGAAATTATCTTATTTCAGGTAAAGAAATGCGTATTTTAGAAGTATTGAACATAAAAAAGGACTTCGGATATATAGAGGTGCTGAAAGACATCAGCTTCAGCATGGATTCGGGGCAGGTCGTGTCGATAATTGGCTCTTCCGGCAGCGGGAAGACCACCTTGCTCAGATGCCTAAATTTCCTGGAGATACCGGACAAGGGAGTCATAAAAGTGAGAGGGGAGACCTTGTTTGATTCCGATAAACCGGACACCAGGTCTGAAGAGGCCATAAGGCAGAAGCGGCTGCATTTCGGCCTGGTTTTCCAGTCATTCAACCTCTTTCCTCAATATACGGCGTTGGAGAACGTGATGCTCGCGCCCTCCCTCAGAGAGAAAAAGAGTTTTAATGATGAAGGCCTTAGAAAGCGCTCCAGCGACTTGCTTTCTCTTATGGGCTTAGGGGAGAGGATGGGCAATTATCCTCATCAATTGAGCGGGGGGCAGCAGCAGAGGGTCGCGATCGCGAGGGCCCTTGCGATGAATCCTGATATCCTCTGCTTTGACGAGCCTACTTCTGCGCTGGATCCGGAGCTTACGGGAGAGGTGCTGAAAGTCATAAGAGAGCTGGCTCGGCAAAAGACGACCATGATAATCGTGACCCATGAAATGGCTTTTGCGAGAGACGTATCCGATGTCGTGATTTTCATGGACAAGGGAGTGATAGTTGAGCAGGGCGATCCAAAGGACATTATAGATAATCCAAAGGAAGAGAGGACCAGAAAGTTTCTTTCTGCGCTTTCGAGGAATTGACATGAATGAGATTCATAAGCTATACAGGGAGATGGGGATAAGCGGCGAGGTGATAGACTTATCTCAGGATGTTCTAAGCGCCTTATCGGACAGGTTCGAGGATATAGACCGGAACGCTGAGTACCATCAAATGCGGGTGCTGAGGGCTTTTCAGGATAATAAGGTGAGCGAGGCCTCCCTCATTGGCACTACTGGCTATGGCTATAACGACATAGGTCGGGACACGCTGGAGAGTGTTTATGCGCAGCTTTTCCATGGCGAGGATGCCCTGGTTCGTTCCCAGATCACCTGCGGAACGCATGCGCTCGCTCTTGCGCTCTTTTCTAATCTGCGCCCGGGTGACGAGCTGCTTTCTATCTCGGGGGCTCCCTATGACACCTTACAGGAAGTCATAGGCATAAGGCCCTCTAAAGGGTCTTTGGCAGAGTATGGCATAACTTACACAGAGGTCGGATTGACCGATAGCGGAGACTTCGATTTCGAGGCTATCAGAGCCGCATTGAATGAGAGGACCAGGCTCATAGCGATTCAGAAATCCAAGGGTTATAGCGACAGGCCCACGCTTTCTAATGAAGCCATAGGAAGGGTCTCTAAATTCATTAAGAGCTTAAGGCAGGATTGTCTTATAATGGTGGACAACTGCTACGCTGAATTCGTGGATAAGTCCGAGCCATTAGACTTAGGGGCGGACATGGTGGTAGGTTCGCTTATTAAGAATCCGGGAGGCGGGCTGGCCCCGGTTGGGGGATACATAGTGGGGAAATCCGAGTGCATAGAAAATGCTGCGCACAGGCTTACCTCTCCCGGGCTCGGCAAAGAGGTAGGGGCTTCTCTTGGGGTTCTGTCCAGCTTTTATCAAGGGCTGTTCATGGCACCCACGGTTACGGCTGCTGCCCTTAAAGGAGCTGTTTTTGCGGCCGCTCTCTATGAAAGATTTGGCTTTCCTGTTAGGCCGGGGAGCCGGGATGAGAGGCACGACATAATCCAGGCTGTTACCTTCGGGAGAGCTGATGCGGTGATCTCTTTCTGCAAGGGGATCCAGGCGGCGTCCCCTGTGGACAGCTTTGTGAGTCCCGAACCTTGGCCCATGCCTGGCTATGACAGCAATGTCATAATGGCGGCCGGGAATTTCATTTCTGGTTCATCAATAGAGCTTTCAGCGGACGGGCCGATAAAGCCTCCCTATTCGGTATTTTTTCAGGGAGGGCTTACCTTTGCTCATGCAAAATACGGTATAATGAATTCGCTTCAGAAGCTTATGAGCGATGGGATAATAAGTTTGTGACATATCTCCCATCTTGATGTATCATAGGAATTGCTGTTTTAAAAATTTACTCTGGGGATAGGATTTATATAGATGGATACAAGGGAGAGACTTAATATGGACGGCTACCAGCCGATAAAGAGGGACTTAAGGAAAACAGAGGTGCTTCGGCACGAAAGCAGGATGAATGAAGAGGGGGAGGATAAGTCCCATAAAAAACGAAAAAAGAGGAAGGCGGCAGATACGCAGGCCTCTGTTTTTGGCGTCTCAATGGAGGCGATCTGCCTTGTGGCGCTGCTTCTGATAATTATAGTGCTTTTCGGGGCGGCAATAGGACGTGTGGAGCTCACAGAGCTCTCGGTGCCGGTAATGGCGATAACGACAATAATAGTCATAATCATGGGATTCATAATGGGAGGAGCGCCTTCCTTCGTTTCGCTCATCATAGTAGCCCTGATCCTTTTGGCGGGAGCGCTCACGGGCATGCTTTCTGAGGTCTTGGTTGGAGTCATTGTATTCATGGGAACAGTGATAGTGATTAAAGAGAAGAATTATTGGTATTCTTAAAACGGAGATATTATGGCAGATCTTTGGGGAGGACGCTTTGAAAACGGTACAGACAAAGGGGCTTTTGAATTCAATGCGTCCATTAGATTTGATAAGAGACTCTATAAAGAGGATATAGAGGGGAGTTTGGCTCATGTCGGGATGCTTAAGAAAACCGGCATAATCGAGGATTCTGATGCGGAGAAGATTATAGAAGGGCTTAAATCCATATATCAGGACATAGAATCGGGTAATCTTATTATTGATGATTCTCATGAGGACATACACAGCTTTGTCGAAGCAGAGCTCATAAAGAGGGTCGGGGATCCCGGGAAGAAGCTTCATACCGGCAGGAGCCGGAACGACCAGGTGGCGCTGGATATGAAGCTTTACGCCAGGGAAGCTGTCCGTGAGATAGATCGCAATATTCTTGAGCTGCAAAAGGTCCTGTTTGAATTGATGGAAGCTAATCTTGGGACTTATATGCCGGGTTTCACCCATCTCCAGAAGGCGCAGCCCGTAACTCTGGCTCATCACCTTGGAGCATATTTCGAGATGCTTATGAGGGACAGGGGGAGACTAAGGGACTTGAAAAGCAGGATGGATTCCTGTCCCTTGGGGAGCGGCGCATTGGCTGGAACGACCTTTGCCCTTGACAGACAGATGACGGCAAGGGACTTGCACTTCACCTTAGGGCCGACTAGGAACAGCATGGATTCGGTGTCTGACAGGGATTATCTCTTAGAGCTTATGGGAGCCCTCTCGATTATCATGATGCACCTTTCCCGTTTCAGCGAGGAAATCATCATTTGGAACTCAAACGAGTACGGTTTCGTGGATATAGACGATGGCTTTAGTACGGGTTCTTCCATTATGCCCCAAAAAAAGAACCCGGACATAGCGGAGCTGGTCAGAGGAAAGACGGGGCGTGTCTACGGTGACTTGATTTCGCTTCTAACTACGATGAAAGGGATACCTTTGGCCTATGACAAGGATATGCAGGAGGACAAGGAGGCGGCTTTCGATGCCATTGATACGGTCTCAGACTGCCTTAAACTCTTTGCCGGAATGATGTCCACGATCAGATTCAATAAAGCCGTGATGGAAAGGAGCGCAAGGCGGGGATTCACTAATGCAACGGATGCGGCGGATTATCTCGTGGAAAAGGGCGTTCCTTTCAGGGATGCCCATCGGATAATAGGCAGCCTGGTCTTGAAATGCGAGAAGGAGGGGAAGACTCTGGACGAATTAGGGCTGGATGAATGGCGGAAGGAGTCTGACAGATTTGAGTCTGATATTTACGACGCAATATCGATGGAAGCTTGCGTCGAAAGGCGGCAGACGATCGGGGCTCCTGGAATGAAGCCCATGAGAGAAGTGATGGAGTACTATAGAAAGTATTTGAAAGAACCTGCCTAAGCAAGCGGGCCGGTGATTTATATATTGAAGGAGGGTTTATGCATAACAAATTAAAATGCGCTATTTTAGGCGGTACTGGCATGGTTGGTCAGAGGTTCATAATGCTTTTATCAGACCACCCCTGGTTCGAAGTGAAGGCGATTGCGGCCAGTCCCAGGAGCGCAGGTCAGACGTATGAAGAGGCTGTGAAGGGGAGATGGAAGATGGAGGGTCCTATTCCTGACGCAGTAAAGGACATAGTGGTTCAGGACGTGAGCGATGCTGAGAAGGTGGCGGCAGAGGTCGATTTCTGCTTTTCTGCGGTGGATATGTCCAAGGATCAGATTCGTGAGATCGAAGAAAGGTACGCAAAGACAGAAACTCCGGTTGTCTCCAACAACTCTGCCCATAGGTGGACTCCCGATGTGCCAATGGTCATACCGGAAGTGAATCCTGAGCATATCGAGGTCATCCCCTATCAGCAAAGGAGGCTTGGCACCAGAAGGGGCTTCATTGCGGTTAAGCCCAATTGTTCCATTCAGTCCTATGCTCCGGTCCTCTTTGCCTGGAAGGAATTTGAACCCAGGGAGGCGGTCGTCACTACCTACCAGGCGATCTCGGGGGCCGGGAAGACCTTTGCAGATTGGCCGGAGATGCTGGGCAATGTGATTCCCTTTATTTCGGGCGAGGAGGAGAAGAGCGAGAAAGAGCCTTTGAAGGTATTCGGGCATATTGAAGATGGAGTGATAGTCCCGGCTGTGGGACCCGTAATTACCAGCCAGTGCATAAGGGTTCCGGTCCTCTATGGTCACACGGCGGCCGTTTTCGTGAACTTCAATAAGCACCCTGAAAAAGAGGAGCTCATAGCCAAAATGAGGGACTTTGAAGGGGAGCCGCAGAGGCTTGCCCTGCCTTCGGCCCCTAAGAATTTCATTCAATATCTTGAGGACGACAACAGGCCGCAGGTGACGATGGACGTGGACTATGAGAGGGGATTTGGAGTGTCCATAGGAAGGCTCAGAAGAGATTCTATCTTTGACTTCAAATTCGTTGGATTATCCCACAATACGGTCAGAGGCGCGGCTGGAGGAGGAGTCCTGGGAGCAGAGCTTTTAAGGGCAAAAGGATATATAGATTTCAAGTGAGCGAGAAGACCTTAATAATCACCGAAAAACCATCCGTTGCAAGGGACTTTGCGAAGATTTTGCATGTTTCAGGGACAAACGCTGGCTTCATAGAAAATGAAAGATACGTGATAACCTGGTGCGTGGGGCATCTGATCGAGATGTGCTATCCGGAGAAGTACGATGAACGGTATAGAAAGTGGAGAATGGAGGATCTGCCCTTTTTGCCGGATGAGTACATTTATGAGGTCATACCGGCTACCAAGAAACAATATGAGGTGGTTAAGAAGGCCTTGCATAGGTCGGATATAGGAACCATTCTATGGGCTGGAGACTCAGGGCGGGAGGGACAGCTCATAGAGGAATATATCCGTATGAAGAGCGGGGTTCGGAAGGGCATTTTAGAGAAGAGGGTTTGGATAGACTCCTTTACTGAGGAAGAGGTCATGAGGGGCATAAAGGAGGCCAAGCCCTATGCGGAATATATGAATCTCGCTAATGCCGGGATAATGAGGAGCATCGAGGACTATGCCATGGGGATCAATTTTTCCAGGGCGGTCTCCCTGAGATATGGATCCCTTATAAATGAGGAAGCTAAAAATAAGAAATATGCCGCTGTGGCGATAGGAAGGGTGATGTCCTGTGTATTGGGCATGGTAGTTAGGCGGGAGAGGGAGATAAGGGACTTCAAGCCTACGGATTTCTATCGCATAATGGGAGAATTCTCTCTTCCCAAGAAGCCTGGCCCTAAGAGTCCTGCGTTATCAGAGGGGCCTGGGGCTGATTCTGAGGCAGGCGCTGTGGAGCAGGGCTCTTCGTTTATAGGAGAATGGAATCCCATAGAAGGAACAGAGTTCTTTTCTTCCCCTCTTGTCTATAATGGAAAGGGCTTCTTGGACCGGGATAAGGCTCAGGAATTCATTGATTCTCTCGCCTCGGACAAGGCACGTATAAAAAACATAAAAAAATCCACTGAGAAAAAGCAGCCGCCCTTCCTCTTCAATTTAGCGGAGCTCCAAGCAGCCTGTTCCAAGCTCTTTTCAATAGGGCCGGATCAAACGCTGTCCATTTTACAGTCCTTATATGAGAAGAAGCTTACTACCTATCCCAGGACTGATTCCAGGTTTCTTTCCAGCGCCGTGGCAAAGGTGATAGAAAAGAATATAAAGGGGCTTTCTAAGTACTCCCCTGTCGCAGAGATAGCGAGTGAGGTTTTGGAGAATAAAAAGCATCTGGGCCTATTGAAGACTAAGTATGTGAACGATGGAAAGGTCACGGATCACTATGCGATCATTCCTACTGGCGTGACTGGCGGCATGAACAGGCTTTCGGATTTGGAAGGCAAGGTATTTGACCTCGTCGCAAGGAGATTCCTCTCGATTTTCTATCCGCCCGCTGTATATAGGAAGCTGTCCATTGAGACGGTTGTGAGCAGAGGCGAGGGAGAAGAGAGTTTTTTCACCAATGTGAAGGAATTGGAGGAAGAGGGCTATTTAAGGGTCACGGGGCATACTTCGAAAAAGAATTCCGGAGAGAACGGGGATATGGACTCGATTGACATTAAAAAGCTTTCCGGTCTGCGAAAGGGGACAGTTCTGGTCCCTGAAAATTATTTTGTAAAGGAGGGCCGCACCAAGCCTCCGTCCCGCTATACTTCTGGCTCAATGATTCTTGCGATGGAAAACGCGGGAAATCTCATAGAGGATGAGGAATTGAGGTCACAGATAAAGGGGGCGGGGATTGGGACTTCAGCCACGAGGGCCGGGATAATCGCGAAGCTTGTGAAGATAGGCTACATGGCTCAAAATAAAAAGACCCAGGTATTGACCCCGAGGGCTTTCGGGGAAATGGTATATGAAACGGTCTTGATGACTATTCCTTCTATGCTCTCTCCTGAAATGACTGCGAGCTGGGAGAAAGGGCTTTCAATGGTGGAGAACGGAGAACTCCCGCCAAAGGCGTATCAGGACAAATTGAATAATTATGTCTCGAAATACGTATTACGGGTCAGAAGGGATAATTTGCAGGATGAGATCCATAAAAAATGCGACAAGGTGAAATCCTTTTATAAATAATAGATGAAATTTGCTTTGAAAAAGGGGGAAAAATAATGGCAGCGAATGAAGAAGCAAAGGAACTCCTGCTCTCGATCGTTGACAATATAATAGTCGGGGTTTGCATGGTAGACATCGATTCTACGGACAGGTCGATCACCATTCAGTACATGAACGATGGCTTTTTCAGGATGATACGTACCAGCAGGGCCGAGGCTCAGATACTGCTTCACAATGTGCGGCTCTCGATCGTCCCTGAAGACATGGCCATTTTTGAACAGGGCATCGATGACTGCCTTGCGGATAACGGGGCCGTGGATATAGAAATCAGGACAGTCACCCTGCATGGAAACCTCAGATGGCTCAAGATTCGGGGCAATCTCTTTGCGAGGAATGGGAACATAAATAGCGTGTGCTGCGTTATCCTGGACGATACTGAGAAAAAGACTATAAACGAGGAATTCAGAAATCAGAATGAGAGCATGAAGAGGATGCTGGAATCTGACATCTTCGTGGATATTAATCTTCAGACAGGGAATTGCAGCGTCAGGCACGATATAGCCGGCAAGGAATTTGTTCTCCATGATTATAGTAAAAAGCTGCAAAGGTATGTCTATTCAGAGGACCGGGTGGCCTTTTTTGATACCTTGGAGACTGCCAGCAAGCATATGGTTACAAAGACACTTGAGCTCAGGCTGCACATCCCCCTGGACGAGGCCAGGAAGAACGAGCCGGACAGCCGGAAAAATTGGAGATGGTACAGGGCTGAGATAATGAGCATCTTTAACGAGGATGGATATATCAGCCATATACTGGGAAGACTTACGGACATAGACGCAGAGAAAACTGCGGAATTGCTTGAAATTCAAAAGAGCCAGGACGAGCTCTATATAGAGAGCGAAAAAGAAGAAAAGGCTCCCGCGAAAAAGAGGGTCAGAAAAAAGGCTAAGGCGGAAAGTGAGGCTTCGCAGGTTACGGAAGAGAAGCCCAAAAGAACTAGGAAGAGAAAGACCAAGGCTGAAACTGAGACCAAGACTGAGACTAAGACTGAGGGGCAGGAGGCTGAAGTAAAGGACACAGTCCAGAAGAAAGAGACAGAGGAGCCAGAAGATGATAGAGGAAGCGCTGATCAAGAACCTGTATGATTTGAATGAAACTATGGCAGCGAGCTTTCTAGGGGGCTTTACTTATCCCTGGGAGGCTTTGAACGGAATCGGAGAGATGATAATCGGTCTTATTCCCGCTTTAGACCATTCGATATATGAAGAACGAAGGGAATACGGGGAGAATGTCTGGATCGCAAGGTCGGCGGTGGTCTATCCCTCTGCCTGCATAAAGGGGCCTTGCATTATAGGGGAGAGGAGCGAAGTGCGCCATTCGGCCTTCATACGGGGAAAGGCTCTCGTTGGCAATTACTGCACTGTAGGAAATTCTACTGAGCTTAAAAATGTCATCCTTTTCAATCATGTCCAGGTCCCCCATTTCAACTATGTTGGTGACTCAATCTTGGGATACTATTCCCATATGGGCGCCGGAGCCATTGCTTCGAATGTGAAAGCGGACAAAAAGAATATCGTGATCAAGATGGGGGATGAGGCTGTCGAGACCGGACTGAAGAAGATAGGGGCTCTGCTTGGGGACTATGTGGAAGTAGGCTGTAACTCAGTACTTAATCCCGGCACCGTTGTCGGCAGACATACGAATATTTACGCCACCTCAAATGTCAGGGGGATCATCCCCCCGGATTCGATTTTCAAGGATCAATCAAATATTGTGAAAAAATGCTGATTTCATGTTTCAAATGGATGGATTCTATGATATAATATAAGGCACAAGTATTATGGCTTTTTGGGAATTTGTCCCAAAAGATGGAGATTCATCTAGAATGAAACGTGACAGTTTGTTTGATTTTGCAATATTTGGCCCCAAGATTGCGCTTTTCGCTGATAATCAGCTATATACTTACGCGGATCTCCGTTATGCTTCAGACCATATAGCGGCTGCTATTGGCAGGCGTTGCCTTATCTTTATTCTTTGTTCAAATTCTCCGGGCATAGTTGCTGCTTATGCGGGATGCATAAACCGCGGCATAGTGCCCGTGCTTTTAGATGCAAATCTTGATCCAGCCCTTTTAAAGAGACTTTCGGAAAAATATGCTCCGGCATACTATATAGCTCCTACAGAGCTCGTCATGGATAGGGAAGACGAATTTGATGATTGCAGCGTTTTAATGGAGCAATGGAATGTCCTGCTTTTGAAACGAAACATCAAGCATGAGTACCCTTTATCGGACGAATTGGCTCTGCTCCTAAATACCTCCGGCTCTACCGGAAGCCCGAAGCTGGTACGTTTATCTTATGAGAATATAAAAAGCAACACGCAGTCCATCATAAATTTCCTGGAGATAACGAGGGACGAGAGGGCGATAACCACCCTGCCTTTTTCATATTCCTATGGGCTGTCGATTATAAATACGCACCTTTACTCCGGGGCGGGAATAGTGCTCACGGATCTCTCACCTTTCGAAGACGAATTCTGGAGATTGTTCAATATTAAGGAGTGTACTAATTTTTCGGGCGTCCCTTATACCTATGAAAGGCTGGAGAAAACTGGCTTTTTCAAGAGGAATCTTCCTACCTTGAAGACGATGACGCAAGCGGGCGGCAGGATTCCGGATCTGACCCACCAGCATTTCGCTGAATATGCGAAAGTTAAGAGGAAGCGCTTCATAGTCATGTACGGGGCTTCAGAGGCAACTGCCAGGATGGCTTATCTGCCCTCAGAAGATGCCTTGGAGAAGATTGGGAGCATGGGGATAGCCATACCGGGAGGGCGTTTCCAGATTGTTACGTCCGATGGAGCGGTCATAGAAAAGCCGGACGAGGTTGGGGAACTGATATACGAAGGCAAGAATGTGGCAATGGGATATGCCACCAAGGGAGAGGACCTGATCCTGCCGGACCTTTATCACGGCATCCTTTCTACGGGGGATATGGCCAGGATGGATAAGGACGGATACTTCTATATTGAGGGAAGGATGACGCGCTTCCTGAAAGTCCACGAGAAGAGGATAAATCTGGACGAGGTGGAAGAGCTGATCAAGAATGAGCTCTCCATATATGAAATAGCCTGTACCGGAAGCGATGACAATATGAAGCTGTTTACGACCGATGAAACGTATGCGAAACAGATCTTCTCCTATCTAGCAGACAGAATGGGGATATCCACTGATGCCTTTGAGGTGTGCGTAATTCCCAGGATACCGAAGAACAATGCCGGGAAGATACAATATAAGGAATTGAATGGGAAATGAGGGCAGTATTGACAGGAGCCGCTGGCTTTGCGGGCTGCAATCTTCTGGAAGCCCTGCTCGATTCGGGATGGGAGACGATCGCTGTTCTTAGAGAGGATTCGCCTCATAATGAGCGTCTCGAAACGGACTCTATGAGGGATTTTGAAAAAAAGGGTCAGCTCATCAAGGTCTATTGCGACATGTCGAGGATTCTTACTTTGAGGACCCATGTTTCCGGCGATGCAGATGTATTTTTCAATCTTGCCTGGCATGGGAAATCCAGGGACGATTTCGACTCGCAATATTCAAATATTGATGAAGCCATCCATGCTATGGAAGCGGCGAAATCATTATCCTGTAAGGTTTTCCTTATGACTGGGTCCCAGGCTGAATACGGCATTAAAAGGGATTTGGAGACTGAGGACAGTGTTCTAATGCCCGAGAATGCCTATGGCGCCGCAAAAGCCGCAGCTATGCACGTTTTAAAGGCTAAGGCCAGGAAAATTGGGATGTCCTTTGTTTGGGCCAGGATATTCAGCCTTTATGGAAAATATGAACATGAGTCGACTCTCATATCTTATTTGATAAGAGAACTGAAGTCCGGAAGATCTCCCTCAGTATCTGCTGCTACCCAAGAATGGGACTATCTATTTGCCCGCGACGCGGCAGAGGCAATGATAGCCCTGTCTCTTAAGGGGAGAGATGGGGAAGCATACAATTTAGCCAATGGAAATTTCAGGCCGCTGCGGGGCTTTATAGAAGATGTGAGGATAGTCGTGGCGCCTGAGGTCAAAATCACCTATGGCTATCCGATTTCTAATGCGGTGGAGCTGCGGCCTTCGGTGAGGAAGCTTTTCAGGGATACCTTATGGACTCCTGCGACTGAATTTACAGAGGGGATCAGGCAGATAGTATATGAAGAATAGAATAGCATTTATTTTGATTGCAGCAGCCTGCTTCATGAATGGCTGTGCTTCTAAGTCCCAGGAAAGTCCCCCGAGCCAGGGGAGCGGGGACGTAGAAGAAGTGCAGGTTGAAAAAGAAATTGAATTGGAACCGGAGAATAACGACGAGCAAACGGAACCATCGGAACCATCGGAAAAAAGCAAGGAGGACAGGATAAAGGACGCAGGCGATATCTTGCAAATAGACTTGCGTCACACCTATGCTGTCGAGGCTAGGGAGGATGGCATAGCCTTGGCAATGAGCGCTTATCCCCAAATCGATGTGGTAGAAGCCTCTCCGGATTTGGAGTCCGTTCTAAATGCCTATAACAGCACAAAAAAAGCTGAATGTGAGAAAGAAACCAGCGATATAGCCGCATTGGCAAAAGACAGCGAATTAGAGCCCGGAGACTACTATAAAGCGGACACTTTCGCGCAAGTCATGAGGGCGGATAATTCTGTATTGAGCCTAAAGGAGGTTCATAGCGGCTTTCAGGGCGGGGCTCATCCGGATTTCTACTATGTCACCCACAATTTTGATAGCGCTACTGGCAAGGAGCTCACGATTGAGGACGTAGTGAATGAGCCTGAGAAGCTGCCGGAGATAATCTACGGACTCATAAAGGAAGATAAGGATACGATGGACATGGTTATCGTGGAAGACGTGCCAAAAGCTATATCTGAGCTCTTGGGGCTCACTAAAAGTGAGGATGAGGGCAATCCGGGCTCCATCTTCACTATCGGATATGACGGGATTACTTTCTATTTCTCGCCATATGCCTTGACCGCTTATGCCGCCGGTCCCATAGTAAAGACGCTTAAGTACGAAGATTATCCGGATTTATTGAAAGCAGAATATAAGAGCGATACGTCTTCCTATATCGTGCCCTTGGATTCCTACACCGATATAGAGATAGATGGAAAGACCTTGAATTGGAATTTCGAAGAGGCTGAAGAGGATAGCTGGAGCGGGCCCATTTCTGTGTCTTTCGGAGATCAGGAGATGCAGGCCGTTGCGAGCGGGAATTCCGGAAAGGCTTATCTTGTCAAGGATGGGAATAGGAAATACCTCTATGTTAAGATGTCGGATTTGGGGGATTATTACAGTACTTATATCTTTGATTTAAATGATTCGGGAAAGAGCGCGTCCAGGCTCTTTCCGATGGGCTTTGCTACAGACGCTCCGACGAATCCATGGAATATGGAGTTTAGCGGAAGATTGGATGCTTTTAGCACATTGAGCTATGTCTCCCACTATGAGCTGGGAGATGACGGCATGCCTGCCCTGGCTGAAAAGTACAGTGAAATCATTGAAAAGCATGAATTGACCCTTAAAAAGGACATTGAAGCCGAAGAAGTGGATGAGGAAGGAGAATCAGTGGGGAAGGCCGAGCTGAAGGAGGGCGACGTGATTACCTTCTATCGGACGGACTGTGATCATATAGTTGATTTTCATGATTCGAATGGCAAAATAATCAGGTTTACTTATTCAGAGGATATCTTCCCTCAGATGGTGAACGGGATAAATGCGGAAGAGGTATTCGACGGCATAGTTTACGCTTCGTAAGGAGCTGCTTTGGTTCCATTGCTCTTGGGAACAATACTTTTAATGGACTCAAGGGCTTTTAACATACAAAAAGAAGAAAGGAAAGAGAGAAATGTATTTAGAAATCGAGAAGGTCATAGGCAGAGAAATCGTGGATTCCAGAGGAAACCCGACAGTTGAGGCTGAGGTTATTCTTTCGGATGGAACAGTTGGAAGGGGAGCGGCTCCGAGCGGCGCCTCTACAGGTGAATTCGAGGCTCTGGAGCTCAGGGACGGCGATAAGTCAAAGTACGGTGGAAAGGGCGTCACAAAGGCTGTTGAGAACATCAATACGATAATCAATGATTGCCTGGTGGGCATGGATCCCCAGGATGTCTATGGAGTGGACGCTGCCATGATAAAGGCGGATGGCACCAAGGATAAGTCCAAGCTTGGCGCGAACGCTATCCTGGCAGTCTCAATCGCGAGCGCGAAGGCAGCGGCGAATGCCCTGGATATCCCTCTTTATCGTTTCCTTGGTGGAGCGAATGCGAATCGCCTTCCAGTGCCTATGATGAATATCTTGAACGGCGGAGCCCATGCCTCCAATTCTGTGGACACACAGGAATTCATGATCATGCCCGTGGGCGCGCCTTCTTTCCGCGAGGCTCTTCGTTGGTGTACAGAGGTCTTCCATGCTTTGCAAAAGATCCTGAAGGACGAGGGGAACACGACGGCGGTAGGAGACGAGGGAGGATTCGCCCCCAATCTCAAGGACGATGAGGACACGATTGAGCATATCCTGAAGGCCATAGAGAATGCTGGATATAAGCCCGGCACAGATTTTGTGCTCGCCATGGATGCGGCTTCTTCCGAGTGGAAGAGCGAGAAGGGAAAGGGCTTCTATCATCAGCCAAAGTCCGGAAAGGATTTCACTTCCGAAGAGCTTATTGCGCATTGGAAGGGACTCATTGAAAAGTACCCGATCTGGTCCATTGAAGACGGCTTGGATGAGGAAGACTGGGAAGGCTGGAAGAAGATGACAGCCGAGATTGGCGACAAAGTCCAATTGGTCGGAGACGATCTCTTTGTCACGAACACAGAGCGCCTTTCTAAGGGCATTGAGTCAGGGGCCGGGAATTCAATCCTGATCAAGCTGAATCAGATCGGCTCTGTCTCTGAGACTCTCGAAGCGATAAAGATGGCTCATAAGGCTGGCTATACCGCGATCACTTCTCACCGTTCCGGAGAGACTGAGGACACCACGATTGCGGATCTGGCTGTGGCTCTGAACACCATGCAGATCAAGACGGGCGCTCCTTCCAGGAGTGAGAGAGTTGCTAAGTACAATCAGCTTCTTCGCATAGAAGAGGAGCTCGGAGAGGCAGCTTGCTATCCTGGCGTGAAGGCATTTAATAGGAAATAAAAATTAGTCATTGGAATAGGGTTCAGGAGACCCTTCAGAGGTTTCCTCTGCCCTATTTTTTCTATCTGAGCGGTTGGTCGAATTAGATTATTCGAGCAACCCTCACTCTAAATTAGCAAACAGTCTGCGACAGCAGGCAGAAGAGCCTTTGGCGCGAGTTTGCGGATTTAGAGTGAGTGGATGGATAATCTTCGATTATTCATCCGTTCAGGTTGTATTTTTTTAATTATGAGTGGAGAAATTATAGATATTAAAGAAACTATCAGGGGGATTGGCGAGAGAGCAAGGCGGGCTTCATATTCGATTGGGATATTGAGCTTTGAAGACCGAAAGAAAGGGCTTTCTGCTGCGGCTGATTCCATATCAAAGAATAAGGATCTGATTCTTGAGGCAAATAAGAGGGACGTAGAGAAGGCTCGTAATAAGTTATCTCCTGCCATGCTGGACAGGCTCAGTCTGGATGAAAAAAAGATTTCTGGGATCGTAGAGGGGATTAGGCAGTTGATTGAAATCGAATCCGATCCGATAGGCGAGGTGATGGATAGCTTCGTCCGTCCCAATGGACTCCTAATCAAGCAGGTACGAGTCCCATTAGGTGTGCTTGGGATAATCTACGAATCCCGTCCGAATGTTACAGCGGACGCATTCGCCCTTTGCTTTCTCTCAGGGAACGTGTGCATATTGAGGGGCGGAAGCGATTCACTGGAGAGTAACCGCGCTATATCAAGATACCTAATTGAGGGCTTGGAAAATGCAGGGCTTCCAAGGGACGCGCTTCTTTTCATAGACGACGCCTCACATTCTTCTGTCGATGAATTAGTACACTTAAATGGTCTTATAGATGCGATCATACCTAGGGGCGGAGCGGGGTTAATACAGAGCGTTCTAAGGAACAGTACGGTCCCGGTGATTGAGACTGGGGTCGGCAATTGCCATATCTATATTGACGAATTTGCGGATTCCGACATGGCTGTATCAATCGTTGACAATGCGAAGACCCAAAGAATGGGCGTATGCAATGCCGCTGAATCGTTGGTGGTTCATGAATCGGTCGTTGATACCATCTTACCCCAAATTTCTGAGGTTCTTTCGGGGAAAGGCATTGAGCTCAGGGGGGATGAAAGGGTCATGAAGGCGATTGAAACCTCGAAGGCCGCAAATGAAGAGGATTGGGGTCGGGAATACTTGGGACCCATTATCTCGATCAAGACCGTGAATAGTCTGGATCAAGCCATAGAGCATATAAATAAGTATACGACGCATCACTCGGAAGCCATAATAACCTCTGACAAGAAGAGAGCGGAAAGATTCATGAAAGAGGTGGATGCGGCCTGCGTATACGTAAATGCCAGCACCAGGTTCACGGATGGCTTTGAGTTTGGCTTCGGGGCAGAAATCGGAATCAGTACACAGAAGCTACATGCAAGAGGCCCCATGGGTCTTAAGGCGCTTACATCGTACAAATATCAAATTTACGGCAATGGACAGATCAGGGGATGATTACTTAAGGGGGATGGATGATACAGGCAAATAATGTAACTTACAGGGTTGGAAGGAAGGCTCTATTTGAGGACGTGAATATTAAATTCACTGAGGGGAATTGCTATGGCATAATAGGCGCTAATGGAGCAGGGAAATCAACCTTTTTAAAGATACTGTCCGGTGAATTGGAGACTACATCCGGAGATATAAGCATGACTCCGGGTCAGCGGCTTTCAGTCCTGGAGCAGGATCATTTCAAGTACGATGAGATGGTCGTGCTGGATACCGTGATATCAGGAAACCAGCGTCTTTTCGACATCATGAAGGAAAAGGAAGAGATCTATGCGAAGGAAGATTTCTCCGATGAGGATGGGATAAAAGCCTCTGAGCTGGAGGCCGAATTCGCTGAGATGAATGGCTGGGAAGCTGAGAGCGATGCAGAAGCCCTCCTTAACGGACTTGGGATAGAGACCGATAAGCATAAAGTCCTGATGAATACCCTCACAGGGAATGAAAGAGTCAAGGTGCTTCTGGCCAGGGCTCTTTTCGGGAATCCGGATATCCTTCTGCTGGATGAGCCGACGAACCATCTGGACCTCGATGCGATAAACTGGCTGGAGGAGTTCCTCATAAATTTCAACAATACTGTCATAGTTGTGAGCCACGATAGGTACTTCCTGAATAGAGTCTGCACCTATACTGCGGACATAGACTATGGCAAGATAACCCTCTTCACCGGGAACTATGATTTCTGGTACCAGTCCAGCCAGCTTATAATGCAGCAAAGGAAGGAAGCTAATAAGAAGAAGGAGGAGAAGATAAAGGAACTGCAGGAATTCATCCAAAGATTCTCCGCCAATGCTTCCAAGGCAAAGCAAGCGACTTCCAGGAAGAGGGCACTGGAAAAAATCGAGCTCGACGACATAAAGCCATCATCCAGGAAGTACCCTTATGTGGACTTTCGGCCTAACAGGGAAATCGGCAATGAGATCCTCCATGTGGAAGATCTGTGCAAGACAATAGATGGTGAAGTGATCTTGGATCATGTGAGCTTCATCTTGAACCACAATGACAAGGTGGCCTTTGTGGGAGGGAACGAGAGGGCAGCTTCTGTCCTGTTCCAGATACTCATGGGTGAAATGAAGAGTGATTCCGGGGACTATAAATGGGGAGTGACGACCTCTCAGGCATACTTTCCTAAGAATTACAATAAGGAATTCGACAATGATTACAATATAACAGAGTGGCTCACGAGCTATTCTGAGATAAAAGACGCTACCTATGTGCGTGGTTTCCTGGGCAGGATGCTCTTTCCCGGCGAAGATGGAGTGAAGAAGGTGAGGGTGCTGTCGGGAGGCGAGAAGGTCCGCTGCCTCTTGTCAAAGATGATGATTTCAGGGGCAAATGTCCTCATATTGGATGAGCCTACGAACCACCTTGACATGGAGAGCATTACTGCGTTAAATAATGGACTCATAAAGTTCCCTGGAGTGGTGCTCTTTACCTGTCATGACCATCAATTCGTTGAGACTACTGCTAATCGGATAATGGAGATCTTGCCTGACGGGAAGCTGGTGGACAAGATCACGACCTATGATGAGTATCTTGCGTCCAATGAATCGGCTAGAAAGAATACGGTCTATACGGCCGAGGCCGAGGAAGAGATTGGTTTTGAGGATTGATTTAAGGCTCGCAGACTGTTTGCGTAATTTTTGAGTAGGCTTCTCGAATAAATATCAGTTTTAATTGCGATAAATCGCGTTAAAACTGATATTATTCGGCAACCGTACAGGTAGAAAAACCTGTTTACAAATCCCTAGTCTACTGTGATGTTCAGCAGCTTCAGAATCAGAGCCATGCGAATGTGCATGCCATACTTTACCTGCTTGAAGTAGACAGCCCTGGGGTCCGAGTCAATCTCAGTAGAAATCTCATTCACCCTTGGGAGGGGGTGCATGACGAGCATATCGGGGCTTGCGAGCCTCATTTTTTTACGGTCCAGTACATAGAAATCCTTGAGCCGAACATAGTCCTCTTCATTGAAGAAACGCTCCCTTTGGACCCTTGTCATGTAAAGAATGTCCAATTCACCGATCACATCCTCCAGCTTCGAGACTTCCTTGAATTCTACATTCTCTAAGGCCTCAAGATTTTCCCTGACGTAGGAGGGGAGCCTTAGTTCTTCCGGAGAGATGAAGACGAAATGTATGCCTTTATATCTAACGAGGGCGCGGATCAAAGAGTGGACGGTGCGTCCAAACTTCAAGTCTCCGCACATCCCGACTGTAAGTTCGTCGAATCGCCCTTTTAGTGCGTGAATCGTCATTAGGTCAGTCAGGGTCTGGGTTGGATGCTGGTGCCCTCCATCTCCGGCATTAATTACTGGAATAGAGGCAAAGGAAGCCGCTACCATGGGAGCCCCTTCTTTTGGATGTCTGATCGCGCAGATATCAGCCATGCATGACACAACCCTGATCGTGTCTGCGACAGTTTCGCCCTTCATGACGGAAGAAGACTCCGATGAATGGAACCCCATGACCTTTCCGCCAAGTCTGAGCATGGCTGCCTCGAAGGACAAGCGGGTCCTAGTGCTTGGCTCATAGAAGAGGGTGGCCAGGATCCGCCCATCGCAGGCATGGGCATACTTGGCCGGATTCTCAATTATGTCATCTGCGGTACGCATTAGCTCGTAGGTTTCGGAAATGGATAGGTCCAAAGGGTCCATGAGAGATCTCAAATTTTTTCGCCTCCTGATTTTTTCTGCCTGAGCTGCTGCCGAATCCAGAGATATTTGGAAGAATGATCCAAGATAATCGTTTAGCTCAGGGGTTTCTGGGTGATGCGAGGTACTTGATTATTTAATTAGGAACTGTGCAGAAATAACTTTACAAGCAAGATGTAAAGATATTCTTGCACAGATCCTTAGTCTCCTGTGCATAGGCCGCATTCTGCCTGGCTTTGTGTGGCCATTTGCTCGAAAGGCAGTAAAAGCGATTCATTCGCCCATTTACTGTTTTCATACAGATCCTTTTGATTATAGTTAAATATTGGTAATATGACAAGAAGCGGGGGTATTAATAATTGGCGATTAAGCTTTTTGCGGCTATTGACGTAGGTTCCTACGAGATAGGGATGAAGATTTTCGAGCTTTCGGGACGAAAAGGTGTCAAGGAAATAGATTTTGTCAGAAGAAGGGTCGAAATCGGGACAGATACATATAATACTGGCAAGATAAGCTATGCCAGGATGGATGAGCTCTGCGATATCCTGAATGGCTTTAATGAGATAATGAAGGGATACAAGGTCGATTCCTACAGGGCATACGGGACTTCTGCGATTCGTGAAACGGATAACACGAGGGTGGTCTTGGACCAGATAAGACTCAGGACCGGCCTCGAGGTCTCGGTGCTTTCAAACTCTGAGCAGCGTTTTTTGGACTATAAATCTGTTGCGCTGAAAACTAAAGATTTTGACAGGATAATCGACAGGGGGACTGCCTTTGTGGATATAGGAGGAGGCAGCACACAGGTGTCCCTTTTCTCGGACTCACATCTGATATCTACTGTTAATCTTCGCCTTGGGATACTGAGGCTCAAGGAAAAGGTGAACTCGCTTTCTCCAAAGTCCTCAGCATATGAGTCCCTATTATCGGAGCTGGTAGACAATGAATTAGTCCTTTTTAAGGAACTTTACTTACGAAATCTCGATACTCAGAATCTCATAGTAGTCGATGATTATCTTACCTATATCCAAAAATGGATATCTCAAAGAAATGATGGCAAAAAACCCGCTGGTGAATTTGACAATTATATCACAGTTGGGCAATATGTCAGATTCTTCGATATCCTGAAGAAGATGCCACAGGAGCAATTGGCGAGGGAACTGGGCCTTCCAAGAGAGAACGCGACCCTGCTCATGCCTTCGGCAGTGCTCATAAAGCAGCTTTGCGAGGTGACATGCGCTGAACGGCTCTTCCTTACAGGGGTGACTTTATCAGACGGCATTGCATATGACTACGCAGAGAGCAATAAATTCATAGAGTCCACCCATGATTTTGAACTGGACATTATTTCATCCGCCAGGAACACGGCGAACCGATACAGGGGGAGCGCCCGTTACGAAGAGACCCTTGAGAAGTGCGCGCTCGCAATCTTTGACAGCATGAAAAAGATGCATGGGCTGGGGAAGAGGGAGAGGCTGCTTCTGCAATTATCATCCCTGCTCCAGGACTGCGGCGCTTTCATCTCGCTCATGAGTCCTGCGGAATGTTCTTATAGCATAATAATGGGAACGGAGATCATAGGTATTTCCCATATGGAGAGGAAGATCATAGCGAGCGTAGTGATGTACTCATATCCGGAAGACATAGATTTCGAGGGAGTTGATAAAGAGGAATTCTCAACGGACTCATATCTGACCATGGCGAAGCTTACGGCGATCTTCAGGATAGCTGTGGGGATGGTCAAGAATCCAGAGAAGGAATATAGGGAAGTGAAGGCGCAGATAAAGGATAAGGAGCTCGTAATAACCATCGATTCTGACATGGATATGCACCTTGAACGGGGCTTATTCAATGAAAGAACGGGGTACTTTGAAGAGGTATTTGGAATACATCCAATAATCAAGACTAAATCTAGGGGAGGTGTCTTCAGGAATCATGTCTAAGAGTGAAGAGCAGAAAAACGAAAAGGAAATGAAGCGTGCGAATAACGGCATTGATTTCAGGAATCCAGAATATTATACGAACAGGGAGTTATCCTGGATAAAGTTCAATGAAAGAGTCCTGTCTGAAGCCCAGGATAAGAGCCTGCCTCTATTCGAGAGGATTAAGATGCTTTCTATAACTGCCTCGAACCTGGATGAATTCTTCATGGTGAGGGTCGCGTCCCTGAAGGACATGGTTCACGCAGGCTATACCAAGAGGGACATCGCCGGGATGAGCCCGTCGGAGCAGCTTGCGGCTCTTTCTAAAGTGACTCATGACTTGGTGGATCTCCAATACTCCACTTATTCGAGGAGCCTGGTGCCCTTGCTCGGAATAAATGGTATAAATGTGGTGATGAACCACGAGGACATGACGGAAGAGCAGTGCAAGGCGGCAGACAGCTATTTTGAAGACACGGTCTACCCTGTCCTTACCCCCATGGCCGTGGATTCCTCGAGGCCTTTTCCCTTAGTCCGTAATAAGACCCTCAATATCGCTGCGCTTTTGTCCGCAAAGGACGATGAAAAGGAGGGCAAGAAGAAAAAGACGGATTTTGCAATGGTTCAGGTGCCGGGAGTCATGCCGAGGCTGGTGGAGCTGCCAAGCAAAGACGGTAAGCTCACTGTGATACTTCTGGAAGAGATAATCGAGAGGAATATCGACAAGCTTTTCCTAAATTATAATATCCTCTGCGCGCATCCATTCAGGGTGATGAGGAATGCCGACCTTTCCATAGACGAGGACGAGGCAGAGGACCTCTTAAAGGAAATTGAGAAGCAGCTTAAGCGCAGGCAGTGGGGGGAGGTCATACGGCTCGAAGTAGAGGAAGGCATAGATAAAAGGCTTTTATCGATCATAAAGAAGGACTTAGAAATAGAGGATGAGGACATATATTTCATAAATGGCCCCTTGGACCTCACCTTCCTGATGAAAATGTACGGTTTTTCGGGCTTTGATAGCCTCAAGATTCCATCATGGGTTCCACAGCCGCCCAAATATATGGACATGGAGGCAGACATTTTTGCCCAGATAAGGAAGGGGGATATACTGCTCCAGCATCCATATGAGACCTTTCTGCCGGTCGTGAATTTCATCAGGACAGCAGCTTTGGATAAAGATGTCCTGGCTATCAAGATGACCCTTTATAGGGTCAGCGGGAACTCCCCGATAATTGCGGCTCTTGCACAGGCTGCCGAAAATGGCAAGCAGGTCTCGGTGCTGGTGGAGCTAAAGGCAAGATTCGACGAGGAGAACAATATCACCTGGGCCAGGATGCTGGAGAAGGCGGGCTGCCATGTGATATATGGGCTGGTTGGATTAAAGACCCATTCAAAGATCACCTTAGTTGTACGAAACGAGGAAGAGGGGATTAGGAGGTATGTTCACCTTGGCACGGGGAACTACAATGACTCGACCGCAAAGCTCTACACTGACATGGGTATCTTGACGGCGAATGAGCAGATAGGGGAAGACGCTACGGCTGTTTTCAATATGCTGTCAGGCTACAGCGAGCCCGTTTCATGGAACAAGCTATCTTTGGCGCCGCTTTGGCTGAAAGACCGTTTCATTTATCTTATAAGAAGAGAAGCTGAGCACGCAAGGGAGGGGAGAAACGCCAGGATTGTTGCAAAGATGAATTCTGTCTGCGATCCGGACATAATAGCGGAGCTCTATGCCGCAAGCAGCGCAGGGGTCAAGATCGACCTGATAGTCCGTGGGATCTGTTCCCTGAAGGTCGGGGTGCCGGGGGTCTCTGAGAATATCACTGTCCGTTCAATCGTAGGCTTCTTCCTGGAGCACAGCCGGATTTTCTGGTTCTTAAACGATGGGAACGAGGAATTCTATATGGGGTCAGCGGATTGGATGCCGAGGAACCTGGACAGGAGAGTGGAGATCATGTTCCCGGTGGAAAGGCAGGAGCTTAAGGATGAATTGAAATTTTTCTTGGACACTGAGCTGAACGACAACGTGAAATCTCATTTCCTGCAGCCGAACGGGGACTATATCAAGCCGGACAAGAGGGGCAAGGTGCTCGTGAATTCCCAGAAGGTCTTTTGCGAGACTGCGATGAAAAATACAAAGGACAAAAAAACGGACATAATTTCAGAAAGAGTTTTCATACCTGAAACTTAAAGGAGGGATATGGAACGGGCACAATATAAATTGAATGTAGGAAAGATAGAAGAGGGCTTTGTGATAGACCACATAAGCCCTGGAAGGGCCATGAGGCTCTACAGGCACCTTGGGTTGGACTCAATCAATTGCGCGGTGGCCATCATACAGAATGCCTATAGCGCAAAGATGGGAAAGAAAGACATGATCAAGGTAGAATCCCCGATAGAGGGATTTGACCTGGACACAATAGCCTTCCTGGATCACAATGCGACCGTTGACATAATAAAGGACGGGGAGATAAAGGACAAGCCCACTCTGACCCTGCCCGAGAAGGTGGTGAACGTCATAAAATGCAAGAATCCCAGGTGCATAACTTCCTCGGAGCATGAACTGGACCATGTATTTCTGTTGACGGATAGAGAGAAGGGCACTTATCGCTGCTGCTATTGTGAGACAAGGTATAAGGAGCCTTGAATCTGGCAATTGGGATACGTGAATGAAAGCCCTGTGTTTTGGATTTTGTGATTTATTCAACGGCCCAAGTACATCTGGCAGCTTCCGCTGCCAGATGTACGCACAGCGTTATCGAATAGGGGTGCGCTTTTCCCCTGCTCGGTCGCAATAAGGCCGTCAAGCGGCCGTGGGAAAAGCACGGGCGGACATTTGACAGCGAAGCCGTCAGGGGCCGCCCGACAAGATCTTAGGATCTGTAGATAAATAACTGTCCATATTTCTTGTCTTTTTCGTTGATAGCACGAGACAGGGTTCGGTTACATAAATGCATTCATGCATCGCCCGCTATGCGCCCTCACCCTGCCCCGCACTCTCAACGAAAAATCCTAC
>JAGBNY010000081.1 GCA_017634175.1 Lachnospiraceae bacterium | reverse complement strand
TTTTGAGAGCTTGGAAAGTTATGAACAGTGGAAGAAATCCATCGTAGACTACTATTCTGATCAACCCGGAAGTCAAACGCAGCATGAAAACCTTGACTACGATGCTCGTATAGCAAAACGAAATGCCCTGCTTGACAGTTCAAAAAAGAAGAAAAAATAGATTTTGTACTCAAATTGTACTCAAAAGGCAGAAAAACATCCCGCAAACCCAGCATTTTCAAGGCTTGCGGGATTTTTTCAATTCACTCCATCTCAATCGTAGCCGGCGGCTTGCTGGAGCAGTCGTAGAGAACGCGGTTCACGCCTTTCACTTCATTCACAATCCTGTCGGAGACCTTGCGCAGGAGGTCGAAAGGAAGAGCCGCGGGCTCGGCCGTCATGAAGTCCGAAGTGACCACTGCGCGGAGCACCACCGCATAGTCGTAGGTGCGCTCGTCCCCCATCACTCCCACCGACTGCATGTTCGTGAGGGCCGCAAAGTACTGACTCATTTTCCGATCCCAGCCAAAGTTCGCTGCTTCCTCCCTGAAAATCGCATCGGCGTCCTGGACTATCCGGACTTTCTCCTCGCTCACTTCGCCAATTATCCTGACCCCCAGGCCGGGGCCCGGGAAGGGCTGCCTAAAGACAAGGTTTTCCGGGATTCCCAGCTCCAGCCCTGCTTTTCTTACCTCGTCCTTGAAAAGCATGCGGAGCGGCTCCACGATTTCCTTGAAGTCAACGTGTTCCGGGAGTCCCCCCACATTGTGATGGGACTTGATCCTGGCGGAGTCTCCGAGGCCTGATTCGATCACATCGGGATAAATCGTCCCCTGAACCAGGAAATCCACCTTGCCGATTTTTTTAGCTTCTTCCTCAAAGACCCTTATGAATTCCTCTCCAATGATCTTCCTCTTCTTTTCCGGATCCGTGACGCCTTCAAGCTTCTTATAGAATCTCTGCGCCGCGTTTACCCGGATAAAATTCAGCTTATAGGGCCCATTCGGGCCGAAAACGGCCTCTACCTCGTCCCCCTCATTCTTGCGGAGAAGGCCATGATCCACAAAAACGCAGGTCAACTGCTCTCCGACCGCCTTTGATAAGAGGACCGCGGCTACTGATGAATCCACGCCTCCCGAGAGTGCGCAGAACACCCGGCCTTTGCCGACCCTCGCTTTTAAGTCGGTGATTGCCGTTTCCACAAAAGAGTCCATTTTCCAGGTTCCTTTTAGGCCGCAGATATCATAGATGAAATTCCTTAAGACCTTTGTGCCCTCTTCCGTATGCTCAACTTCCGGATGGAACTGGACGGCGTAGAGACTATGTCTCTCGTCCTCCATGGCCGCAACAGGGCAATTCTTTGAATGAGCAGTCACCCGAAATCCTTCCGGGGCCGAAGCAATATAGTCCACATGGCTCATCCAGGCAATGGATTTCCTTTTTGTGCCATTTAAAAGCTTGGAACCCTCATGGGCTTCGATTTCCGTATTCCCATATTCTGCATTTGGCGCTCCATCCACCTTGCCCCCAAGCACGTGTGCCATGAGCTGGGCTCCATAGCAAATACCAAGGATGGGGACACCCAGCTCGAAAAGCTCCTTCGTGCAAGTCGGAGAATCCTCCTCATATACGCTCCTTGGTCCCCCTGTCAGGATGATGCCTGACGGCGACATGGCCTTTAGCTCATCGATTGGCGTCTTATACGGCTTCACCTCGCAATAGACATTCGCCTCCCTCACCCTCCTCGCTATGAGCTGATTATACTGTCCCCCGAAATCGAGGACTATTATATTCTCTTTTTCCATATCCACCCTCCATATTGACGAAAAACTCATAAAGCCACTACTTCTGGCTCCGAAGCCTCTTCTTTAATTTATTCATTCTCTTTTTTTCATACTTTTGAACCAACGGAATCATAAACTTTTCCCGGAAACCCATCGGCCGAAGATAAATAGAGTCCCCCAGACCATCGCTGTCTCGGCATGAAACGCGAAGCTCATGGGGCTTGAAATCATTAGGAATCTCGAATTCATCACGTTCCAGCCCAGAAATAATTGTCTCTCCATCCAAAGTTACGTCCATTTTAATCTTATTTTTAGATACCCCGACAGGGGAGTAATCATAGATTTTGAAACATAGTTGGTCCTCCCTCTGGTATAGCATATCGTATAAGAAGTTTCCATCCGGATCGGTAATCTTGATGAATCTCTCCGAGCCCTGACCTTGCCCCATGCCGCTTTCCGAGACCCAGCTTTGTCCCATACTGTCTTCTGAGACCTGACTTTGACTCATACTATCATCTGTACCTTTGACAGGCCTTCCATAAACCTCGACCTCCGTAAGGCCGCATCCCGTCCCCTCGCACTCAGCAAGCCTGAATACGATCTTATCAGTTTTCAAGGTCTCTCCATTCCCCAACCTGTCCCTTATGTCTACCTCCGTAGGCGGCCCATTTATCCTAAGAGCCCCTGAATGCAGAGGACTAAATCCATCGCTGGAAACTCTGCCATCCAAATATATCTCTATGTCCTTTATATTGTCCCTCAATGAGTCATTATCATAGAATACAATCCTCTCTATTTCGAAAATGCTTCCCAAATCCATTTCAAAGGACTTCTCATTGTCCTCTTCATCCGGTATCCATACTCCCTCATTATTGCTGATGGTGTCATTCACCATCACCGTATGATTGTCATAAATCTTAAAATCATTCAAGAGTTCCGCCCTGCCTGAGGAAGCTGTGACCTTCGCCCTGTATGAGAGTGAATCAGTCGGTCTCTCCCAAAAGACCCTATCCCCGTTCACGATCTTCTCAAAATTTATGATGGCTATCTGGGACTTATAGCAGGAAATCGCCTTGTAGGCAGTGGAAGACCTCATTGACCAGGCCAGACTCCTCGGAGCCACCGGAAATCGAGCCCTGTCCGACCAATTATATGCCCTTATATGCGGCATATAGTCATCGGAGCCATCATTATAATCATTATATAAATAATGAGGCCGATCAGCGGGATTCGGAGTCGAAAGCATGACCCGTGAGATATAATCCTTTTTCGCATCCCACCCCGTGCAATAGCCGAATCCCTTGTAGACCCTCGGGAAATACTCGTTCTCCGGTCTCTTTAGGATATTTTCCATGGCCTCCTCGAAAAGGAGGGAGCAGGCCCTGTGGTCAGGATGCTCGTCCATATCTATCGCATAAATCGTGTCCGCATTGACGTACAGGATGGAGTCAATGATGTCCTGCAGCATGTTCTGCCTGGTGTACTTTGCGGGGGACCCAGTCCGCATAGAGTGAAAGTCCTCTGCATACTCCGATCCATAGGTCTCAGTGAAGCCCTCCGCAGATGTCATTATCTTTCCAGGAGGCGCGTCGTAGATATGCCCATACCCCGACTTCTCAGCGTCCCAGTCATTCCCGTAGCCTAGGAAAATCAGATGGTCGGAAGACACCTCATTGAAACTTTCTGCATCTATCGCCTCCTTCATCCTCTTATAGGCCTTGTCGGCATGGTCCCCATTCGTCGTGAATATTATAAAGACCTCGGAGCCGCAGTCCACGTATTTCTCGATAAGTCCCTGAGCCAGGTTAGCATCGTCATCCTGATGCGGTACCACAATCAAGACCCTATGCCCCGCAAAAAAGGCGTCATTTTCCGTTGGCAGTGTCCTATAGGGCATGTAATGAATCCATGTCCAAAAATCAGCAAAAAAGAAGCAGCCGCATGATATGATAAGAATCAATATGATGACGACTGCTCTTTTAATATAATACTTATTAATTTTCATCACGATTTGTAAGTCTGCTTCAGCCTGTTTATGGCCCGGGCCAGGGAAGCCTGCGCCATCTGGTACTCAACCAGGGATTTTCTCTGCCGGAGCTGCTCCTTGGCTCTCTCCATTGCGGCCTCGGCCCTCGCCTTGTCCACGTCCTCCGGCCTCTCGCAGGTATCTACGAGCACGGTACACCTATTATTAGCGAACTGCGCAGTGCCTACTCCCACTACGACCCTGTGCCAGATATCATCGGAGGTCTTGAAGCGAAGCAAACCCAAATCCACGGCTATGATCATCTCCTCATGATGAGCCATGAGCTCGACCTCTCCATCTATCGTCTGAAAGATAACGGTCTGGATCTTCCCCTCGAAGAATACCCCGTTTGAAGCGATTATCCTGAAAAAATACGGTTCCGACATATCTTTGCCTCACAGTGATTTTGCCTTTTCTGCGACATCGTCAATGGTGCCCACATTGAAGAAAGCCATTTCAGGGAACTTATCAGCCTCCCCCGAGATGATCTCCTGGAAGCCTTTCACTGTCTCAGATAAGGGCACGTACTTTCCTGGCATCCCAGTGAAATTCTCCGCCACCCTGAAGGGCTGCGAAAGGAACTTCTGAATCTTCCTCGCCCTGTAGACCGTTTTTTTGTCCTCTTCACCCAGCTCTTCCATGCCCAGGATTGCGATTATGTCCTGCAATTCCTTATATTTCTGGAGCATTTCCTGCACCTTAGTGGCCGTTTCATAGTGCTCTTTTCCAACCACATCCTCTTCCAAGATCCTTGAAGAGGACTCCAAGGGATCCACCGCAGGGTAAATGCCCTGCTCCACTATCTTCCTCGACAGCACCGTGGTCGCATCGAGGTGGGCGAAAGTCGTCGCTGGAGCCGGATCCGTGAGGTCGTCTGCCGGGACATATACTGCCTGAACCGAGGTCACAGAGCCCTTCCTCGTGGATGCGATCCTCTCCTGCAGTTCACCCAGATCGTTCGCAAGAGTTGGCTGATAGCCGACGGCAGATGGCATCCGGCCCAGCATTGCAGACACTTCGCTCCCTGCCTGGACGAATCTGAAGATATTGTCGATGAAGAGCAGCACGTCCTTATTCTGCACGTCCCTGAAGTACTCAGCCATAGTGAGGCCTGTTTCCGCGACCCTCATCCTGGCTCCCGGAGGCTCGTTCATCTGTCCAAAGACAAGGGCAGTCTTTGCCAGCACCCCGCTCTCCGTCATCTCTGTCCAAAGGTCGTTTCCCTCCCTGGATCTCTCCCCCACTCCAGTGAATATTGAATAGCCTCCATGCTCCCTCGCTATATTGGTAATGAGTTCCTGTATCAGGACAGTCTTTCCGACTCCGGCTCCACCGAAGAGACCGATCTTTCCACCTTTCGCATAGGGGGCCAGAAGGTCTATGACCTTTATGCCGGTCTCAAGGATTTCCTGGACCGGAGACTGATCTTCAAAGGCGGGAGGGTCCCTGTGGATAGGCCACATCTCCTTCGCTCCCGTCTCGCCCTTATTGTCAATGGTATCCCCGAATACATTAAAGAGGCGGCCAAGGGTTGACTCCCCTACCGGAACCCGGATTGGGCCTCCCATAGATGAAGCTGCCATGTCCCGATGCAGGCCCTCCGAGGCAGAGAGCATGATGCAGCGCACAGTATTATCCCCGATCTGCTGGGCCACCTCCATCACGCATTTCTGCCCCTCATTATCCACCATGAGGGCATCCTTGATATAGGGGAGGTCAGATAGGCCGGGAAATTCCACATCCACGACCGGTCCCATCACCTGTACTATCCTACCTTCTTGCATTAGCCGCCTTCTTCCTTTCCCTCTGCGCCCTTGCGCCGCTGCATACCTCTGTGATTTCCTGTGTAATCATCGCCTGTCTGGCGCGGTTATACTCTATCTGGAGCTCGTGCAAAATCTCATTTGCGCTCCTGTTCGCATTCTGCATGGCTATCATCCTGGAATTCTGCTCCGAACAAAAGGACTCCACTAGAGCGCTATATATGAAGCCATTCGTGCAATTCGGCACCACTGCGTCAATGACCGCCTCCGGGGAGGGCTGCAGCATGAATTCCTCTTGGATAACGTCAATTGGTATGCCCAAAGGTATATTCGATTTCAGAGGCAATAGCTGCTCCATCATGACCTCCGACTCCATCTTATTCACCATTGCAGTATAGACTATGTGGAGCTCGTGCATTTTCCCGGTCTTGAAGAGGTCGATCATCCGCAAGGTTATCAGCCTGGACCTGTGCAATGACGGGTTTTGAGCCGTATAGAGGAACTGCTCATCAATAGGCACGTGCCTCGCCTCAAAATACTGCCGCCCAAGCTCCCCAACTACGAAGAGCAGGGTCTTCTTATGCTTGCCAAGCTCCTTTTCCGTGAGCTTCAAGACATTATGGTTATAAGCTCCCGCAAGACCCTTGTCCGCCGTGATAACCAAGTACCCTACCACCTTCTCGTCCTCTGGGACCGTGGAGCCGGACTCAAAATATGGATTCTGAATGTCCGGTAAATGTCTCTGCAAACGCTCAATCATGGCCTGCATTCCATAAAAATAGGGCTCAGTCGCCGCTAGATCCTTTTGAGCCTTCCTTAGCTTTGTGGAAGATATCAGGTACATCGCATTCGTTATCTTCTGAGTGTCCCTGATGCTATTTATCCTCTCTCTGATTTCCTTGATATGAGACATTAGACCTATCTATACTCCGATTCATGGGATTTTAGGAATTCCTTGGCCGCAGCGACTATTTTCTCCCTTAGATCCACATTCAAGACCTTTTTATTGGATAATTCATTCACGAGATCGGAATGATTGCCAGCCATATCCCTTAGCAAGTCCGCTTGGAAACGCTTGACGAACTTTGGCGCAATATCAATCATCAGCTTGTCTTCGGCCACTATAAGCGTAATGACCTGCTCCGGCATTGAAAGGGGCTTCTCCATTGGCTGCTTCAAAATCTCCATCAGAACCTTCCCCTGCTTCAGGAGCTGCTGGGTGGCATCGTCCAAATCCGATGAAAACTGAGTGAATACAGCCATTTCCCTATATTGAGCGAGGTCTATCCGAAGTGACCCCGCCGCCTTCTTCATGGCCTGGGTCTGCGCCGCGCCTCCTACCCTGGAGACAGAAAGACCCACGTTCACCGCCGGCCTCTGCCCCTCGAAGAACAGGTCGCTCTCAAGGAAAATCTGGCCATCGGTAATCGATATAACGTTCGTCGGTATATAGGCCGATACGTCCCCCGCCTGAGTCTCAATGATCGGAAGCGCAGTGATCGAGCCCCCGCCCAATTCCGGAGAAAGCCTGCTGGATCTCTCCAGGAGCCTGGAATGTAAATAAAATACATCCCCGGGATAGGCTTCCCTGCCGGGCGGCCTCCCCAGGAGCAGCGAGATCGACCTATATGCGACCGCATGCTTGGACAGATCGTCATAGATAATCAGGACATCCTGGCCCCTGTGCATGAAGAATTCCGCCATTGCCGTCCCTGAGTACGGAGCTATGTACTGAAGTGGGGCCGGATCGCTAGCCAATGAGCTCACGATTATTGTATAGGGGAGGGCGTCGTTCTTCTTCAGGATATTCGAGATCCTCGCAACCGTCGAGGCCTTCTGCCCGACGGCCACGTAGACGCAGATTACGTCCTTGCCCTTCTGGTTAATGATGGTATCAATGGCAATAGAGGTCTTCCCTGTCTGTCGGTCCCCAATGATAAGCTCTCTCTGCCCCCTGCCGATCGGGAACATCGAATCTATGGCGAGGATACCGGTTTCCATTGGCACGCTCACAGACTTTCTGTCCACTATGCCTGGAGCCGGGCTTTCAATCGGGCGATAAGTAGCAGCCTTTATTTCACCAAGCCCATCTATGGGGCTTCCAAGCGAATCCACCACCCTGCCCAGGAAGCCGTCACCGACAGGCACACCCGCGCTGCGGCAGGTCCTGGCCACCTTGGTACCCTCTCTTATCTCATTCTCCTTGCTGAACAGGACGCAGCCAATGGAATCCCTCTCGATGTCCATTACCATGCCCTTTGCGCCTGTCTCGAAAATAACTATCTCGCCATAGCCCGCATGGTCTATCCCATCGACAATCGCGATTCCGTCACCAATAAAGGTGACAGAGCCGCTTTCATTGGCTTTAACTTCGAGTTCAAAGTCCCGAACCTCGCCCTTAAGGATGTCGATTACGCTCTTTGAGCTCGTAATCCCCTTCCTGTTGCGCTCGAAGCTCTCCTCCAATTGCCTCGCCCGGCCCAGGCTGCTCCAATCGTACTCACGATTGGAAAAGCGCAGAATGAAGCCTGTCCCAAGCGTTTCGTCCTTTTTAAGGGACAAATCCACCTCATTGCAGCCGCTTCTCTTCTTCACGAAGTCCTTTATGCCGGACAATTGACTCTCTGTAGGAGCAGTCACATAGATAAGCAGGGCTTCCACTCTGTCTGCCTTATCTTTAAGCGAAGTATTCCCCATTTCTCAGACTATCTCCCATCCCCCAAGGCCGCCTTCTTCAAAAAAGCGTCGTAAAGGCTCTTATCAATTTCCGGTGACTTATTTGAAGCAGAAACCTTGGCTGCGGCATTAGCAATCAGTTCTGAGAGCTCCTTTTCGGTCTCAGCCTTTTTATTGAGCTCAAGCTGGACTGCCTTCTTGTTCGCATCCCCTAAAATCTCAGACGCTTTGTCCTTTGCGTCGGATATAATCTTATTATATTCCTCATTGCCTCTTCTTTGGGACTCAAGAACCGCATCTTTCTTGATGCTTTCTATCAAAGAAAGCTTATCCTCATAGTCCTGCTTCAAGGCAGCCGCCTCATTCCTCTCATCGGCCGCCTTCTTCTTCTCACGCTGAAGGAGTTCATTCCTTTTGTCTATCACATCATTAATGGGTTTAAAAAGAAATTTCTTCACGATGAAGAAAAGCACCAATATATTGATTATCGTGATAATGATGCTGCCCGGCGCCACTGATATGATGTCAGAAGTGAGTGTCATGTCGATAGGCCCCCTTATTTGCCAAGCACGAAGATGATAAGGATAGCAGCCACCAGGGCATAGATTGCAGTGGCCTCAGCCAAAGCCGCGCCAAGAATCAGGGTGTTCCTGATCTTGCTCTCCGCCTCAGGCTGCCTGGCGACCGCATCCGCTGCCTTGGCCGTGGCAAGTCCAATGCCGAGACCGGCCCCAATGCACCCGAGAGCCGCTATGCCCGCACCAATTGCTGTCAAACTCATTTTCTTTACCTCCTAATTGATTTAACTATTGTGGTCTCTTCCAGTTCATTCCACCGCTTCCTGTATATAAATTGATGTAAGGAACACAAAGACATATGCCTGGATCAATCCATCAAATATTTCAAAATAAAAGCTGAAAGGTATGGGCAGGATGAGCGGAACCAATATTTTCAAGAGTTCCATTATGATATATGCGCCGAAAATATTCCCAAAGAGACGCATACAAAGAGACAGGGGCTTGATGAAAAGCTCCAATACATTTATGGGCGTGATTGCCGCCATGGGCTGAGTAAAGGACTTAAGCCATCCCTTGACCCCCTTGCCTATGATACCGGCAGCCTCGACAACGACAATGCTGACTAAGCCCAAAGCTATAGGGATATTCAGGTCCTTGGTGGGAGGCTTCATGAAGGTGAATTCATGGGTAATGCGAGTCTCAAACAAGGCACACAAATTCACCATTGCGATAAAAATCAGGATGGTGCAGATAAAGGGAGCATAAGATGCCGCCCCCTCTCCCAGCATGCCTTTCGCTAATTTCTGGATCCATTCAACGAAAGACTCCAACAGAAGCTGTCCCCTGCCGGGGTTCTCGACCTTGAGCTTTCTCGTTGCCAGAAGGCACACCAAAAAGAATACCGCAATCAATATCCAGGTATTTAGTATGGACTCTGTGATGGCGATTCCACCTATAGAAAAAATAGTCTTGACCCCAAGTTCCTCGATCAGCCTTTCTCCCAGTCCCAAGGTGAATACCTCCTGTATGCAATGAAAAAATAATCTTAGACATTATAAAACAAATGTAAACATAAGTCAAAATTTTTGCTATAATAATTACATGAATCAATTTTCAAGAACGGCTCTCTTAATCGGGGAGCAATCACTGGACAGATTAGCAGCTTCAAAAGTAGCCATTTTCGGCGTTGGGGGAGTCGGGTCCTTTGCGGCAGAGGCCATCGCAAGGGCCGGGGTCGGCAATCTCACACTTGTCGATAGCGACAGGGTCGATCTTACGAACATCAATCGACAGCTCTATGCGCTGCTTTCGACAGTTGGAGAGTACAAGGTGGACGTGGCTAAAAGACGGATATTGGACATAAACCCCGATGCGATAGTTAACGCTGTCCCCGGCTTCTACTCAGCCGAGAATGCCTCTAATTATAATCTCGCCGATTTCGACTACATAGTAGATGCGATTGATACCGTGACATCCAAGCTCTGCCTGATAGAGAATGCGGCTCAGGCGGGCGTCAAGATAATAAGCTCCATGGGAGCCGGCAACAAACTGGATCCCACGAGGTTCGAAGTCGCAGACATTTATAAGACCGAAGTATGCCCCTTAGCACGAGTCATGAGGAGGGAATTGAAGAAAAGGGGGATTGAAAGGCTTAAGGTGGTTTATTCTAAGGAGAAACCTATAAAACCCATTAATCTTCCTAATGAAACCACCCAAGATCATGATGACAGGGTTCCAATCCGGTCAGAGGCTTCAGCGGATATGAAGGGATCTTCTGATAGAACCATACGGAAAAGCCAAGCTCCCGGGAGCATTTCATTTGTGCCCTCCGCAGCAGGCCTCATAATAGCAGGGGAAGTAGTAAAGGATTTGATTAAATATGAGAGATAGCGCTTTACAGGGAAAATACAATGATCTTCTCCAGATCCTAAAGGGATACGGGAGGCTTGCAGTCGCTTTCTCAGGCGGCGTAGATTCCACCTTCTTACTCAAAGCGGCAAATCAAGCCCTCGGAAGGAATGTTTTGGCAATAACAGCCCATTCGGAATTCTTCCCGAGGAGAGAAATGGCCGAAGCACGGGACTTTTGTAATTCTGAGGGAATAGATCAATTCATCTTATATGAAAAAGTGCTGGAAATAGAAGGCATCCGAAATAACCCGCCCGACCGCTGCTATCTATGCAAGAAGAATCTATTCACCAAGATACTGGAGCTATCCCATTCACGCGGCTTTGACACGGTGGCCGAGGGCTCCAACCTGGACGATCTATCAGACTTCAGGCCGGGAATGAAAGCCATAGCAGAGCTTGGGATCCAAAGTCCCTTGAAAGCAGCACAGCTCACAAAGTCAGAGATACGAGCCCTGTCAAAGAAGCTGGGATTAAAGACCTTTGATAAGCCCTCTTTTGCCTGTCTGGCTTCGAGGTTCGTCCACGGGGAAATTATCAGCGAGAAAAAGCTGGAAATGGTGGACAGGGCCGAGGAATTGCTATTACGCTTAGGATTCAGCCAATTCCGGGTGAGGATCCATGGAGAGGATTTGGCTAGAATCGAAGTCCCTAAAAGCGAACTTGAAAAGCTTATAAATAACTCAGATTTAATAGTCTCCGAATTTAAGGACTTGGGCTTTCATTATGTAAGTGCCGACCTGGGCGGCTATCGCACAGGAAGCATGAATCCATCGTAACTATCTATATTAACGGTTGCTACTCACGCTCAAAAAAGCTGACAGTGAACAGCAGCATAAAAAAGGCTATGTGGCAGAGGTTGACCCCGCTTCACATAGCCCTTATCTCTCTATTTAAATTGATTCAGCTTCTCATCGTAATGATATCCAATTTTCTTAAATTTTTCTGTGAGTTCCTCCTGACCCAGGTCCAAAGCCCTGCATAGCTCATTCAAGCTCCCATACTCATCCCTCAAATAGGTATTTATGGCACTGAGGAGCATTATCGGGTCTTGTGGCAGCATTTTTCCTACCTCCATGAAATCATATCCAAACAATCCTATTCACACTCATGAAATAACATGACCACCATACGACAAATTTGGCTCGTTTCCGAGCGGATAGTACACTGAGCAAGTGCTTCTACTGGCTACTTAATGAATCGGAGTACCCCGGCTCCGCCCGATTCTTAGCGGGAAAATGTCCTGTGGACATTTTTCGGATGCGTTCTGCCCTGCGTCCCGCAGGCCCCGTAGGGTACGAACCGGAACCCGTGGCTCCGTTCCCGCACCTACACGGTGCGCTGTCCACTCAGAAACGATCAGCAATTCAGTGGTGCCATTCACGAAATAGCCTTTATTGCGCTAAAGGCCCCAAGCGTCACAGTCCCCACTATCACGGCCGCAAGCAGGACCCCCAAGAGCACCGCTATCGTGCTCTTCTTGAAATCCATGCCGAGTATGGAGGCCGCAAGCATCCCGGTCCAGGCTCCGGTCCCAGGAAGTGGTATGCCGACAAACAGCATCAGGGCAACATAGAGCCCCTTCCCAGCCGTGGCTTTCAGCTTCTCACCGCCCTTTTGCCCCTTTTCCAGGCAGAAAGTGAAGAATTTCCCGATTATAGGCTTGTCCTTGCCCCAGACCAATATCTTCCTCGCAAACAGGTAGATGAATGGGACTGGAATCATGTTGCCAATCACGCACAGCAAAAGGGACGGCAAAAATGGCACCCCAAGCCCCTGAGAAACCGGCAGAGCCCCCCTGAGCTCAATCAAGGGAAGCATAGATATAAAAATCACCCACATATATTTTTGTACGTCACTCATCAGCTTATTTCTTTGAACTATTCGCACTATTCCCTTTTATCTTCCAACTGCCCCAAAGCGCGCTCGCTATGCAGATAGACGAGTAGCAGCCGGAAAGCAGGCCGAACATCATCGGAAGTGAGAATTGATAGATCGAATTAATCCTGAACATTATTGAGGCCACAAGGATTACCAAAATGGAGAATATCGTTGTAATCGAAGTATTCACCGAACGGCTCAGGACCTCCGTCACGCTCTTATTAATGAGTTCCGGGAGTCCCATCCTGGGATCTTGATTGTGATTCTCCCTTATCCTGTCATACACGACTATGGTATCGTTTATGGAATAACCTATGATGGTAAGCACCACGGCCTCGAATGAATCGCC
>JAGBNY010000080.1 GCA_017634175.1 Lachnospiraceae bacterium | reverse complement strand
TGATAGAAGTTCTCATAGGAATCCAGGTAGCCGATCGAAGGCCGGAGCAGCTTATTGATCTCCCGCTCGAAGCCCTGAGCGTCCCCATTCTTCATCGCGTCAAAAAGGGCGCCCCTATCCGATTTCTGCACAATCTCCTTATCGAACCAGTTGACGATCTTTTGTGAATATATATACCTTGTCTCCCTGTTCGGTATCACCATTGTGGCATAGATCACGTCATTCTCAAATCTCTGTGAAATGATCTTCAGGTACCCTGTGAAGAACATGAAGTTCCAAAGATTCTCCTGTTTCTCGTATATTTCCCCATAGGTGATGTCCTCGTGGACCGGCTTCTCTATGCTCCCTCCCTCTATGAGGCTCTCTATCTCCGCCTTTGTATCATCGTCGGCTCGCTCCACGAGGTCACGCACTATGGAATTCGAGCTCGTATTCGCCCAGTAGGACTTAGGGAAGGCGTCATGCTTCGCGACATGGTCGTCCACATAGTAGATCGTGCTCCAGGGGTTATAGACATTCTTCCCGCCGAAGTCGTACCCATTGTACCAGTCCCGCACCTCACCGTACTTGTCCGAAAGGCCGTAGTCCTCCAGGATGCGCCGCACCTCCTCGTCCGTGAAGCCGAAGTACTCCCCGTAATTGGTCGTGAGGATGGAGTTGATCTTTAAGTTATTGAGCCCGGTAAAGATGGACTCCTTGGATATTCTAAGGCACCCGGTTATGACCGCGAATTCCAGTGCGGTATTGGTCTTAAGCGCCCCCTCGAAGAGGCTCCGGATGAAGCTCACCATATGGCCGTAGTATCCGTCATAAAATGAGCTCTCAAGCGGCACATCGTACTCGTCTATGAGTATTATCGAATTCTTGTCCCTAGCCTTCTTTATGATTTCGCATAAGAATTTCAGGCTGTCTGCATATTCATCCGGCTCCAGCTTTTTGTCTCTGTACTTCAGAAAATCTGAGATTTCCTCGTCGCTCAAAGCGCTGCTTTCGAGGACAGAACTGTGGCGGTCGAATTCCCGGGCGATCGTATTCCTCAAAGCATTGAAGGCCAATTCCTCTTTCCCGGTCTTGGCCGATTTCAACGTGAGGAAGATCACCGGGAATTTCCCCATCAAGGAGGTATACTTTTCTCCCGCCTCCATTATCTTGAGCCCCGAAAAAAGCCCGGGATCCGACCCCTCTTCAAAGAAGCAGCGCAGCATATCGAGGGTCAAGGTCTTCCCGAAGCGCCTGGGCCTCGTGAATAGATTGACATCCCCCTTCTTATCGATCAGTTCCTTGATAAAAAGGGTCTTGTCCACATAGTAATATCCGTTAGATATCATCTTTTCTAAAAATTCCACTCCAATAGGCAGAGGCTTGTACATGATAGTCTCCTTTCATTTTTTCAAAAAACCCCACCGCAGTCATTCCTACTTCCCCGGCACTGCCACGTCCGCATTGACGGCGGTGTCCGTCGAATCAGCGCTCACGGTCTGATTCTCGAGGTCCCTCCAGGCATCGATGATGTCGTTGCTCCGGGCTCCCTCGACCTTGCCGTCCTCTTGTTTTACGTAGCCCTTCCCGGCCCCTGTTATCACGGCCTTCTCGCACTCCGCGAGCGTCATCTTATTAGCTTTCAAATAGGCCGCCGTGTCCGGGTCTGCCTCAATCTCCCTGAAAACCGCCTTGTAGAAGTCCGACCTCCGGACGAGGGCCGCCCTCTCCGTGTCCGTTGCGGACTGATCCATCTCGTCGAAAGCCTGGTACTCCCTCAAATATTTAGCGTAATGCGGCATCCTCACCTTCTCGGAGAGGATCAGTTTCTCCAGCTTCCAGATCGAGTCGATCTCGGGGAAGGCCTCCCTCATCCTCTCCTTCATCTGATCCAATAGCTCCCCCGTCAGGTACTTCTCGCCCTGGTTCACGACCCTCTCGACGAACTCGTCCACCATAAGCCCCTTCGAGATAACGAGGTTCTCCGGGTTCGCCCTCTCCAGTATCGAGTCGATGATCTCATCGAATTCCTGGTCCGTGCGCACATTCTCTGCGTCCTCCTTGTCCGAGTAGTTCTTCTTGAAGTCCTCCATTATGTCGTTAAGGACGTCCCTGCGGTAGTCCTCCCGGATCCGGGAGGCGCTGTTTATCGAGACTCCCGTTTCGTTCGCACTGATCTGGTTCGAGCTTACAATTTCCATATCGATCGGGGTCAGCTCCACCGCGCCCTGTTTCCCGGTGAAATCGAGATGCGACCTGTAATCAGCGTACTTCTGCGCCTGCTCGGCATTTCTAGCGGCCCCCGATTCGCTGTTCATCCGGATCTCCACCAGGATGTCCTTTATCGCATCCCGGCTCTCTGCCATCGTGATCCTGGCGTCCATGTTCCTCCAGTAGCCCTCTTCCCTCTTCTCGCTGGTCGCGAGGGCCCAGGCCCCCGCCAGGATGTAGGCCTTAGTCACGGCGGGTCTCTGGCCATAGAGCCTCTCCCGGAGGAATAGCAAATAGTCCTGGAGCTCCTTCGGGTCATCATCTATCCCGTTATTCTTTTCGATGCGCCTTAGTTCCGCCCTGGCGGCGTCGCTCAGCTTCACCGCATCCGAGCTTACCGAGTCCCCGCCTTCCAGCGAGACGGAGGCGCTCCCGAGGCCGCTGTCGAAGAGCTTCCTCGCGGACTCGTCCTCCCCCGCTTCCTCGGACGGCATCGGGATTCTCACGATTTCCTCTCCGTCCTCTGAGAGCCGGGTGCGGTAATGCCTGTAGAGATAGTCCTTCGCCATCTGCTGCAAGTAGGCCTTCATCGAGTCGATCAAGGTCGTGTCCACCTTCTCCTCCCCATAGTTCCTGTCGTAGATCTTTGCCATGGGATAGTCCTTGTCATAGTAGTTCCATTCGTCAGTATCGAAGCCGATCAGCTTATAGTCCCGGCTCCGCCCCTTCTGGAATAGCTGGAAGAAGGAGCCCGTGCTGGACTCCGGTATCACCTCCCCCGACTTCAGGTTCAGTATCCTGGTGCCGCCGGACAGGCTGCATACGAGGGCCGTGTCCGGGCCTATCAGGTTGAAGGCTTTTGCCGAGGGCAGCGACCCCACGGCGCGCATATTGTTCACCCGCTCCAGCTGCTCCCTCGTCTTGTCCGTGGTCCCCTCGTAGCCGCCCTGGCCCGGGGCTTCCTTCGCATCGTCCAATAGCTCCTCATAGGACTCCTGGGTCCTGTTCTCCGTGTCCTTGGTGTAGCCAGTCGAGGACAGCAGGAAGTCATTCGTTATGAAGCCCTCCGTCTGGGACTTCTCCACGTGGTCCCTGTAGCTGAAGTCGTCATTCGAGCTCGTGCCCCGGTACTCCAGTGTCTGGTAGACCAGGTCCCCTATGCTAGAGAAGCTCACGGGTTCGAACTGGATCTCGCTTCCGCTGCTCTTGCTCTTCGCCTTGAAGAAGCGCACCCCGAGCTTGGTCCTATACGCCAGGTACTTGGTGTCCTCGGAAGCTTTCTCCCCCCTGTAGGTGAGCTCCGCCACCTCCCTGGGCTCCCCGGGATTAAAGGAGGACTCCAGGAAGGAGGATTGCAATATCGTTTTAGACACTCTTCCCCTCGAAGTATCCAATTGGACATCACCGCCATAAGCCCACCTAAAATAATCGTAATACTTCCACGTTTTATCCGTTGAAGAATCATAGGCGGTGGAAGCGGCCACACTCAGGGTCGTAAAGCCGTTCAGGTTGCTGAAAAGCCTTTTATTATTCACCGACTCCGTTCCGGAGCTTTTCTTCCTATCGTAGCTATAGGGCATCTCCGATAAGACCATGAGTCCCTCGTCTATGCTGCTGATCTTCCCCTCCGTGGCGCCTGCCATCTCCATCTGGACCCCTACGCTCGCTCCGGAAGGGAAGGAGATCCTGTAGGAATAGGGGATCGTATCCTCCGAGATAGTGTCCACCCTCTGGGCGTAACCCAGGCACAGGTTCAGCAGGTGCTCCCGATCTTCCTCCGGTATGTCCTGCATTAGCTCCTGGAGCCTCTCAGCATCGTCCTCCGACTTCTCTTCCTCCAGATCGGCGGCGGCAGCCGCCGCGACGGCCGCGTCATTCAGGGCATCTTCTGCCAAGCCTTCCTCAACGTCTTCATCTTCTTCGTCCTCGTAAGCCGCCTCCTGACGCAGAAGCTGATATAGAAACTCAGCGGTCAGGGCCTCCCTGTCGCTCCCGGACTGATCGTCCTGTATGATTTCCCGTATTTCCCTTGCGGACTTATCGGCAGCATCGTCAAATTTCCCGCGAAGGAGCGAATCCCACTGCCTTTCTGATTCCTTATCGGAACGGAACCAGATTACCCGCTCTGCTTTTTCCATGTACTCAAGGGGGGCTATCCGCGCCTGGTCGTATTCCGGTTCATTTATGTATTTAGAATAGTTTTCGCCGCTCAAATAGTTTCCGCCGCTCATCCCCTTGCTGTAGGTATTGATCGGCGCCACAAGGACCTCGAGGCTCCCGTCCGAGCCCTTCTTAAAGCGGACTTCCTGATAGGCCTGGGGATTGGCCAGTTTTTCCCCTGACCCATAATGATAATCTGTATACAAATTGTATTTGTCTACCCTGCCTCTTTGTGATGTCTCAGTATATAGCTCGGGTTTGCACTTCCCCTTTATATCCCCCCAGGTATGATTCGGGTAACGGGATATCGAGTCTTCATTCAGCTTCGTAGCAGAAGACCAGCCGCCCATATTCGGCATGAGGTCATTCCCCGCCATGCGTTCCATGATCTCCTTGACGGATTTGCCCTCTTTCAAGCCATCCTCTATGGTACACTTAATGAGGCGGGCGACGAATTCCTTTACCACGTTCTTCCCGGTAAGAAAATGACTCCCATAGTACGCATTCATGATATCTTTATGGGAAACACCCATAACATTATCCCAATGAAGATAATAATCTCTATCGCTAGCAACACTATACTTTGGAAAAAGCATTGTGGCCCAGGCCAGCCGGAAAAAGTCTTCATAGCATAAATAGTAGAGTCGTGGAGCTTTTTCATATATGGGCTGATATTGATATACAGAAATAGGCTCATAAGCGGAAGAATATAAATCATGGACATAATAGCGAATATTAGAGTAATTGGAATATTCATAGACATATGGATACCGCAGATCTCTTACCTTGTACCTGTCGCGGTTCCTGAAGGGACTGCCTGCAAGCCCCGGGAAGGAGAGGTAACGCTCAAAGCCGGACAGGGAAGAGCCGTCGTCCCCGCCCCAGATCGGATTCAGATAAGCGGCGCCCAGGAAGTGAAGCCAGTTCTCCCCGGCATGCGTCCAGTACCTGGGCAATGTGTCCGGATCAGGATTCACATAGTTTTTAAGATTGAACATGTCCTTAAAGTCTTCCGCGCCGCCCGGCCTATAGAGTTTCATGGACGGGATGTCCGGGGTCCCCATAATATAGGTCAGGTTCTCCGGGGCTTCCTCATGGCTCCCCTGGAGCACGAAGGGAGTGAAGCTGTCCTTATGCGCTCCCGAGCTCTTGATACTGTCTATGCTCATGTTGGGGTCACTCTGCATCTCATCCTCGGACTCATAATGGTTCCCGCTGATAGAGAGCCAGTCGGATATCTGCTCCTCGGCATTCTTATTGACCGAGACATAGCTGCTCTTGGAAAAATCCTCGTAATAAGCCATATAGAGGGCGCGGATCGACTTTGACTCCGGTGCCTGCAGGGAGCTCCCCGTGAAGCCTGCCCCATAGACATAGACATTGTATTCCGACCCGATCGCGACGCTCTCTATCATAAAGCGTTTCAGGTCTGGCTTATCTTCCGGAGCCGAACGGTGATTCCGGCTCCGCCAGGAGCTTAGTTCCTCGGTGGAATCCTCATCGTCCTCTGCTTCCTCAGGGATGCTGGGCTGCCCTTCGCCGGAAGAGAGCCTGTTCTTCATGTTCTGTGCCCACTGCTTGATCCACTCGGATATGTTCTGCTCCATGACGATCCCCCCCGTATCATCATAGACATAGGCGACCCCGTATCGGCTGAAGATCATGTACTGATGCCTGCCCGGCACCTTGCAGGAGAAGCCCAGGCTCTTCATCACCACGTCCGCGTTGAGCCCAGTATAGAAGTCCGGCCTCTTCACCTGCTTCGGGTCCCATTCCACGCTGTGGGAAGCCGCATGGAGCACCCTGTAGGCCCCCGTGTCCGGATTGTAGGCCATGAGGATCTCCGCATCCCTATAGGAATAGCCCTTTGAGCGGTCAGGCTCTACGAAGCCGTTCCTGGAAACCGTCCCGGAGGATTTCGCCGGGTCATTAGAAAAGGCCAGGATCTCACTCTCCTCTATCCAGGCGGGCGTGATGTAGTAATAGATGAATTCGCCATTTTCCGTGTAGTCCAGGATGTCGAATGTCACCATTTCGAGGGGGTCATTCTCCAGCCCGGGCAGTATGTGAAATGCGTTGATCCCATCTATCTTGAACCTCTCCATGTCGTGCTCGCTCGTATGCACCGAGACCGAGTCATTGATCCCGATGATCGAAGGGTCCCCGGACCCGATCCGGGGAGCGAGCTCCATATTCGCATCCACGAACTGAAAGAGGCAGCCGCTCAGATTCATACTCACGAGCAAAAGCGCCAGCCCCAGGCAAACTGCGCGCCGCGCGCCCCTCTCGAAAAGAAATACCCTCAACCGAGGCCTGGATCTATCACATATTTTTCCAAAAAACTCTCTCATCAGAACCACCCTCATCGGATCCGCTATCTTTCCCATGCGCTCATCGCTTTTTAATGATGACATCATCACACGAATAAATCCTCTGCTTCAACATGATTGTCCACGATATCGCTGTTATCATTATCCTTCACGCCATGGGTAGTGATAAAAGTACACCTCAGGGCTTTCTTCGTCCTCATCCGGTTCTGAATCTCTTCTCTGTATTTCCGGGTTATCACATACTCGCCCTTCGAATACTTCATTTCACAGAGGTTCATCACATTGTCGCTTCGATCGATGATCAAATCGATCTGCCCTTCACCAAAAAGGTCTTTCCGACCCTCCGCCTGCCGTAAATAGCTACCATTTCCGACTTTGAGGATAAATAGCGCTCTGAGGCAGTCAATTGCAGCGACTGCCCTCCAAATCCCTATAAAAGTAAGTACATTTGGAGGACAGTCGTATCGGAAGCGTTACTCCCCCTATTGGCTGCCTCAATATCCGTCCTTGTAATGCACCCTGCAATTCTTCTTAAAGAAGGAGATCCCGTACCTCCCGATGTTCCCGTAGCCATCCTCCAGGAGGGCGTCCGCATAGCTTAAGTCATCGATCTGCTTTATGGCGGCTTCCGCGGCCAGGTCCATCTTCTCCAGTGTCACAGGGCTCTTTCCCTCCCGCTTGACTGCCTTAAGCTCTATCACGAAGGCCTTATCAAATATGCTGACAGGCTTCATCAGGATGTCGCTCCTGCCATCCCCAGATTCCCGGTTGCTCTTCATCACGTAACCCTGGCTCCCGACCAGGATCCCCGCCATGAAGCCATGATAGAAATTCTCATGGGTATCCATGTAGCTTATGGAGGGCGCCAGGAGCTTGTTGATCTCCCGCTCGAAGCCCTGCGCATCCCCGTTTTTCATCGCATCGAAAAGCGCGCCCCTATCCGATTTCTGGACGATCTCCTTATCGAACCAATTAATGACCTTTTGCCTGTATATATATTCCGTCTCCCAGTTCGGTATCTTCATGGTGATATAGGTGCTCTTGTCCCCCTCGTCGAACCTCTCGGAGATCTTCTTCAGGTACCCGGTGAAGAACATGAAGTTCCAGAGATTCTCCTGTTTCTCATATATTTCCCCATAGGTGATGTCCTCGTGTATTGGCTTCTCAATGCTCCCGCCCTCGATCAGCCTCTCTATTTCCGCCCTAGTATCGCTGTCCGCGCGCTCAATCAGGTCCCTCACTATGGAGTTCGAGCTGGTGTTCGCCCAGTAGGACTTTGGGAAGGCATCGTGCTTCGCGACATGGTCGTCCACATAGTAGATAGTGCTCCAGGGGTTATAGACATTCTTCCCCCCGAAGTCGTACCCATTGTACCAGTCCCGGACCTCGCCGTACTTGTCCGAAAGGCCGTAGTCCTCCAGGATGCGCTGCACCTCCTCGTCCGTGAAGCCGAAGTACTCCCCGTAATTGGTCGTGAGGATCGAATTGATCTTGAGATTATTGAGCCCGGTAAAGATGGACTCCTTGGAGATACGGAGGCACCCGGTTATCACCGCGAATTCCAGGGCGGTATTGGTCTTAAGCGCCCCCTCGAAGAGGCTCCTGATGAAGCTCACCATATGGCCGTAGTACCCGTCATAGAAGGAGCTCTCAAGCGGCACGTCGTACTCGTCTATGAGGACGATCGTATTCTTGCCGGTGGCCTTCTTTATGCTTTCGCATAAGAATTTCAGGCTGTCCGTGTATTGATCCGGCTCCAGCTTCTTGTCCCTGTACTTCAGAAAATCTGAGATTTCCTCATCGCTCAATTCATTGCTTTCAATGATAGCGCTGTGTCGGTCAAATTCTCGGGCAATCGTATTCCTGAGGGCGCTGAAGGCCAATTCCTCTTTCCCGGTCTTGGCCGATTTCAACGTGAGGAAGATCACCGGAAATTTCCCCATCATGGAGGTATACTCATCTCCCGCCTCCATTATATTTAGCCCCGAAAAAAGCCCCGGGTCCGACCCCTCCTCAAAGAAGCAGCGCAGCATGTCCAGGGTCAAGGTCTTCCCGAATCTCCTAGGCCTAGTGAATAGGTTGACCTTGCCCTTCTTATCGATCAGTTCCTTTATGAAAAGTGTCTTATCTACATAATAATAATTATCTTTCTTAAACTCATTGAAAAATTCCACCCCAATAGGCAAAGGCTTATTCATGATCCGCTCCTTCCGCTTTTCTTGCTTTGCAAAACACTTCGATGCATATCAGTTGTAGATCAAGGGAGTTTTCCATTCTTAGAATAAAAAAACCCCTGCCGCCATACAAACCTTTATAATGATTAGTATAGCAGACAGGAGCTGTTTTTTCAAGGTATTGTAACTATTCAGAACCCCCTACCCGCACTTCGCAAAATTTGATTTAATTTTGCTCAGCGCATCGACATCATAGCCGCATTGTTCTGCAGCACCTGTGCCCGATTATTCTTCAGCACCTTTGACTGAGATTTCAGGCTTTTTTTAGAATTATCGGCTGTTAGAGCATTTCTTTTCTTACTGAGCTTATTCTTTAACTCTTTCTTTTTATTATCTAGTTCTTTTACTGATTTCTGAATTTCCTTAACACTCTCTTTTTGTACCTTCTCTACAGATTTGATCTTATCAATCATTTGCTGCTTCTCTGCAGTTTTGGTCTTATCAATCTTTTGCTGCTTCTCTGTAGTTTTGGTCTTATCATTCATTTGCTGCTTCTCTGCAGATTTGGTCTTATCAATCTTTTGCTGCTTCTCTGCAGATTTGGTCTTATCAATCTTTTGCTGCTTCTCTGCAGATTTGGTCTTATCAATCATTTGCTGCTTCTTGAATTCCCCTGGGGTAAGATTGGTCTTATGAGCCTTATTATAAGCCACGCACTCTTTGGCGGTCTTCAACTCATCTAAGAGCTTCTTGCTCTCTTTCATGCCAAATTTCGCGACTTCAATCCGATATGTATCCTTCCATCTCAGGCTATCTTTCTGCTTGCCACTCATCGAATTCAGGTATTTATCGCACGCCGAAAGAAATTCCTGGGCTATCTTTTCCAGCGTATTCCTTTTCTTCGGATTCGTTAAGGCCTCCTCATAAGACCTTGCGGCTTTTATCATATTGGATGCTTCCTTGCTTGTAAATAAGCCTTTTTGCATGCTGTCGCTCTTTAAGAGATCACGGAACGCTTTTCCACTTTTTTCAAAGGAGCTCTCTGGCATGGTTGACTTTATAGCCTGGCCTTTCTGCTGAGCAGGTTTTTTCTGGTCCATCGCTTTCCCCTCAGCCTTTTTTTCAATATTACTACGCTTCTCTAATTCCTCCTTATATTTCTCCTTGAAAGCAGCCTGCGTTTTGCTGGTTTTTTCAATATTTTTATTAAACTCCTTTCCCTTCTCCTTTCTCTGCTCATACGCCTTTTTTAATTCGTTTTTAACTTCATCCGATAAAGACTTATTATCCTTCAGGAGCTTATACTTCACTTCATTAGCTTTCTCGTCTCTAGTCTGAATTTCCTCCGCATGTATGTTCTTAGCCTCTTCTGTAGGCGCTTTCAAATCAGCATCTACAGCGGCCTCCCTATCTTCCTTGCGTTTCAATTCTTCCTTAACGACCTGATTATCAATATCTTCCAAAAGCGCCTCGAAGGCGGCCTTTTGTGCCTCTTTATTTAATTCCTGCAAGTCTATCGGCCTTGGCTCCACCGCCTTTCCAGGTCTCATGATCTCTGGCTTTTCATCCAGGTTTATCAGGTCCTCATTACCCTTATTTCCAGGTCCTACGATTTCCGGCTCTTCATCCAGGTTTATCAGGTCCTCATTACCCTTATTTCCAGGTCCTATGATCTCCGGCTCTTCATTCAGGTCTATCAGATCCTCATTACCCTTATTTCCTGCCAAAGAATCGAATTCAGCTTCCAGTTCCTTATCTGCGGCGATTTCCTCGTCCGTCATATTGTCCACGGCCTTATCGACAGACTCGACATCTTCCCCTGCCAGACGATTAAATTCTGCTTCCAAATCCTTATCCGCCGCAATCTCCTCGTCCGTCATATTGTCCACGGCCTTATCGACAGACTCGACATCTTCCCCTGCCAGACGATTAAATTCTGCTTCCAAATCCTTATCCGCCGCAATCTCCTCGTCCGTCATAT
>JAGBNY010000079.1 GCA_017634175.1 Lachnospiraceae bacterium | reverse complement strand
GCAATCGCTCTCCAAAAGGCGGGACTCAAAGAAAAGGACGTGACTTTCTCTAAAGCCAAGCTTGAGAATGACGATGGCAAGAAAGAATATGACATAGAGTTCTATAGGGGAGGCTATGAGTACGAATATGAGATAGATGCCTTGACTGGGAAAATCACGGACGAGTCGATTGAAATCGATGATGATGACGATGATTGATATTATCTGAGCAACCTACCCGCACAACTAAGCAAACAGTCCGTACAAGCGGACAGTAGAGCGCGAAGCGTGGGTTTGCGAGTCTTTTGGGGTGTATTACCGTACAGGTAGAAAATATTTAAGCCAATGGCCGCCGGGGTTTCTCTGGCGGCCATTGGCTTGTTATACGAATCATGGGATTCATGCCGAAGTTGGCAGAACGATGGTATTCATAAAGCTTGAATCCGGCTTTGCCCCGCCATCCAGTATCTTTGAACAGGCGATAGCGAGGGAGCCGGGGCCTATATGGCAGGAGATTGAGAGAGGGAGCCGATCGATATAAATGCTGTGTCCAGGGAATGTCTCTTCAATCTCGTCCCGAAACTCAATCGCAGACTTTTCGTCATTGGAATGGACTGCGCTGAGCCACACCGAAGGACGGTTTTCATCGCTTCCTCCGAAGCGCTTCTCAATGTCATTTTTAATCGCGTTTATCATTATTGTCTTGGCTTGCTTTGTTCCCCTGCATTTAGAGAATGAATCCAATTTTTCGCCCTGGATGCTCAGGATTGGCTTTAGATTCAGGATTTGGGCGAATGCTGCGGCCGCCGCTGTCACCCTTCCGCCTTTTTGCAGGTATTTAAGGGTATCTACCATTATATAAATGCTGTTGTCGCTTTTTGTGGCTTCCAGAAGGTTCTTGATGCTTCTTGCGTCCATGCCGCCCTCGGAAAGGGATAGGGCATCATATACGGAAGACCGCTGGGTGACGGAAATCCTGTGGTTATCAACGACCTGGACCTTTCCCCCATAGTTCTCTGCGAAAACAAGAGCGGATTGGCAGGAGCCCGAAAGACCGCTGGACATGGGGATGTAAACTGCCTCTTCGCAGACCCTTAAAGCCTTGTCCCAGACTTCCATGATCTGCCCTGCGGTTGGCTGGGAGGTATGGATATCGGCGTTGTCATTCAGCATCTTATAGAATTCTTCGTGCGTCAGGTCGATGCCCTCTGTATAGCTTCTCCCATTAATCGTAAAAGGCATTGGAATAAGGAAAATGCCGGCTTTCTCAGCCTCGCTCAGAGTTATCCCGCTATTCGTGTCAGTGATTACTGCAACGCTGCCCATAATAGATATCCTTTCATATTTAATAGATATAAAAAGTCTAACACAAAAAATATAGTAAAACAATGTAGTAGTGAATACTACATGTTGTGGTTTGGACTTATTGGATAAAGTTTAGCTATCTATAGCCGTTAAAAAGATAAAGATGAACAAAATTTTATTAAGAATTAATAAAATTTTGTCTAAAGTGTTGACAAGGGTTTTTGGCTGAGTTATAATTCATTCATCAATTAAAGAGAGGTCACGGACAGCGGAGAGATTCCAAGGGAGCTTGGAAACAGGAGACTCCGCAAAGAAGACGGATAGGCAGAAAGATGATCCGCAATTCCGATGAAAGGAGGTACAGACCGCCGGACACTTTAGTTTGTAGGTCGGATTCCTTGAGTTTAGGAGGAATGAAGGAGAAAGAGGTGCCGAACGCACTGCATCGAAAACTGAATAGCACGTTTTCTAAAAACAATTCTACATAGCGAACAGGCTGCGAGAAAGGCGAAAATTACGTATAAGTTTCCGACCGAAGAGTGCGGAAGAGGTGCCTTAGAGGACGATAGGTCGTGCAGAAGCTGGGAGCAGACAGGGAGGTACGGTCCATTGGGAAATGTAGAAGAAGCAGAGGATAGGTAGGGACATCGGTTGTCTCAGGTGAGATTGCCGATGTCCCTATCTTTTTACAAAATAATTAGCACTCACCTCTTGACAGTGCTAACAATTTATGTTATTATGACCGTGTTAATGATAAAAGAAGAGAGGGAGGTGCTTTTATGAACATAAGTAAATTCACTCAAAATTCATTAGCTGCTATTAATAATTGTGAGAAAATAGCCGTAGAATATGGCAATCAGGAAATAAAGTGCGAGCATCTGCTGCTCTCTCTGCTTACCCTGGACGATTCTTTGATCGGAAAGCTCGTGGAGAGGATGGGGATTGACCGCCAGGCCTTTTTGAACCGGGTGGAAGCAGCGGTCTCGAAGCTGGTTAAGGTTCAGGGCGGAGAGGTCAGGATTGGACAGGAGCTCAATAAGGTGCTGCTTTCGGCGGAGGACGAATCCAAGGCCATGGGAGACGAGTATGTCTCAGTGGAGCACCTAATGCTTTCAATGTTCCATCATAAGCCCAAGGGGGTCAATGAGATCTTCAAGGAATTCGGAATGGACAGGAATGGCTTCCTGCAAGCCCTTTCAACGGTACGGGGTAATCAAAGGGTCACGAGCGACAATCCGGAGGACACCTATGATACCTTGAATAAGTATGGGACGGACCTGGTTAAGAGAGCCAGTGAACAGAAACTGGATCCGGTCATTGGAAGGGACAGCGAGATCAGGAACGTGATCCGTATCCTTTCCAGGAAGACCAAGAATAACCCTGTGCTCATAGGTGAGCCTGGTGTCGGCAAGACTGCGGTCTGTGAGGGATTGGCTCAGAGGATAGTTAGCGGCGACGTGCCGGAGGGGCTCAAGGATAAGACAATATTCTCCCTGGATATGGGTGCCCTCGTGGCGGGCGCAAAGTACAGGGGCGAATTTGAGGAAAGGCTGAAGGCTGTCCTGGAGGAAGTGAGGAAGTCGGAGGGCAGGATCATCCTCTTCATCGATGAATTGCATACCATTGTCGGGGCAGGAAAAGCAGAGGGTTCAATGGATGCCGGCAATATGCTTAAGCCCATGCTTGCCAGGGGAGAGCTCCATTGCATAGGGGCCACTACCTTGGACGAGTATCGGAAGTATATCGAAAAGGATGCGGCCTTGGAGAGGAGATTCCAGCCAGTCATGGTGGATGAGCCTTCCGTGGAGGACACTATATCCATATTAAGGGGCTTGAAAGAGAGGTACGAAGTCTACCATGGAGTAAAGATTTCCGATAGCGCCCTCGTGGCGGCGGCAGTTCTGTCCCATAGATATATCTCTGACAGGTTCCTTCCAGATAAGGCGATTGACCTGGTGGATGAGGCCTGCGCCCAGATTAAGACAGAGCTGGATTCCATGCCCTCTGAATTGGACTTGATGAACAGGAAGATTCTTCAATTGCAGATTGAAG
>JAGBNY010000078.1 GCA_017634175.1 Lachnospiraceae bacterium | reverse complement strand
GCCAATAATTCTGTTAAAAAGAAAAACAGAGCAAGACAATGGAAATAAGTCTAAGCTTTCCGAATTGGTATCAAATGGGTCAGACAGGATAGGTGTGATGCTGCCCTATGCTCCTTTGCATCTATTGCTTTTTTCTAATCTGTTGCATGAAAGTAATGAAGAAAATAAGAATTTTGAAATGACAGAAGCCTTAGTAATGACCAGCGGAAACGATATAAATAGTCCGATTTGTAAGACAGAAAAAGAAGCCACTCAAAAGCTATACGATATATCGGACTGTATTCTATCTAATGATAGAGAAATTCTGATACGGGCAGATGATTCTGTGACGTTTTGTATTGAGAATGAACAGTACATGATCAGACGCTCCAGAGGCTATGTCCCGCTTCCTGTGACAATAAATCAACTTAAAGCAAATACTTGCTCTTTGGGCATAGGAGGAGACTTAAAGAATACTTTCTGCGTATCAAAAGGGGAAGATTTCTTCTTTTCGCCGCATATTGGAGATCTATTAGAATCAGATAATGAAGATGCAATGTATGAATCTTTACATGATTATCTAAGGCTTTTTAATATAAAGCCTGAAATAATTGTGGCAGATAAGCATCCATCCTATCATTCTGCGGATCTTGCGAAGAGACTTGCAGATGAGTGGGGGATAGAATATGTACAAATCCAGCATCATTATGCCCATGCTCTATCGTGCATGGGAGAGAATAATTGGACTTCAGCCTGCCTTGCTCTATGCCTCGATGGCACGGGTTATGGAGAGGATGGGACCATCTGGGGCAGTGAAATCTTAAAGTGTGATTTAAAGGGCTTTGATCGTCTTGGAAGCTTTGAGCCATTTTGGCAAAGCGGAGGGGACAGCAGCGCAAAAGAGGGATGGAAGGCCGCATATTCAATGCTGACAGACGACCCATCATTGCAGGATGTCTTTGCACTGCCCAATTCTGAACTTTTAAGAAAGGCGATTAGTTCTAGGATAAATGGAAGCCTATCAACCAGCGCAGGCAGGTATTTCGATGCAGCAGCGGCAGTTTTGGGGTATGGAAAATCCTCGTCATATGAAGGGGAGTGCGCTGTGAGGCTGGAAGAAGCGGCAGAAAGATATGAGAAAAAAAATAGGGATTCTAGATTAGAAATTATATCCGGATTAAGGGACTTGCAGCCGCAGATAGGAAAGGATGGGTTTTTTACTATTCCTTCTTTGAGACTTATAATTGCCATTGCAGAGGAATCCCAGAAATTAAAAACGGATGATCATGAGAATAGGGAGAGGCTTAGCTTTATATTTCATAGGTGTTTAGCTAACCTTTGTATAGAAGCCTTAGAGATTGCGGCTAAGGATACTGGGCTAAATACAGTCGCTCTGAGCGGCGGATGTTTTCAAAACGCGTTGTTCTTAAGGCTTATAAAAAGAGGCCTCAGCAAAAGAGGATTAAAAGCCTTGACTAATAGAAAGGTGCCGTCTAATGACGGCGGTATTGCTTTGGGACAGGCTTTGTTTGGGGCAAGTTTTAAGGCCTAAAACTAGTGATACAAACGGAATTAAATGCGATGAATCGCATTAATTCCGTTTGTAGAAAATCTTACCTATTTAGAAGGCAGCTAGAATCCTCCTGCCCTTGAAGCAAGGCATCAGGACCTTCCTTTTCATAAAGAGCTTTCAATCGGTCATAATCGGCCTGCCTTGCATCGATATGGGCTATTGCGTTCTCCCTTGTCACATACTCCCCGAATCCGGGATAGCTTTTCTTTCCATTCATGGTATCTATGACAAGGTCAGCCATCTCATAGAGGAAATGGCCTTCATTATAGTAGTTGTAAGGATTCAGGTTCAACTCATTATATCCGCTGAAATCCCAATAGGGGGTAGTGAGAGCGATCTCCGCAAGAAAATCCCTATAATAAGTCGATTCGAATTCAGCCAGTTCACCGATAAAGGATGGAGCAACTATGACTATGAGTTCAACGCCTGCGGCATCGCACATTCCTTTGATGTCTTTCAAATAATTGATCGTTGTATCAATATGGTCACTCTTAAGATTGGTCTTGAAAAGAGTCTCCATATGTATTTTGTAAAACTCAAGGACGTATCTGCGGACGAATCTTTCAGCATCCTCTTTTATGGACTCATAATAATGGGTAAGGTCTCTATTGCCCTGAGCCACAAGCTCTCCGCCTGTCGCAATTTCATCATGCGCTTTTTCGCTGGTACGACGTTGAATCAGGTCATAGCTTTTCTTAACGTCTTTAAGTAAGAAATCGAATTTTTCTTTTGTCCTAGATTTTCCAGTGAAGAGGGCCGGGATATAGAAGGTCATGTCTTTTTGATCCCAGATTTCCTTATTTACCTCGCCCCCGCTGATACTCAGGATAATTTTTTTGGGATGGGCATGTTTTAGTACATAAGAGGTATCGAGCCAATACTCATACATGCTTCCGCCTATAACGAACATATTGTAGTAATTGAGTCCGTCCAGCTCTTTCAGCTTTTCAGGGCGGTAGCTTCCGGCCTTTGAGCCCCCTATGAGGAAGGCGTCATAATTATTTCCGAAATAGCGGATATGATTAGCCTTGAATTCTCTTATGCAATAGGTCTTGTCTACGTCGGTTTTAAGGTCATTGAAATTTCCGGATTGAAAGACAAAATAACCAAAGGGATCCACAATATAATTAATGGCAGCTATGCCAACCATTACGATCAAGACTAATGCGAATATGCTAATACTCCATTTTTTCATTGGATGCTCCTTTGAAAGCGGCATATATGGGATTTATTCTTCTGAATAGTTATACGAAATTTAAAATTGAAAATACAAGAATTGTACAACTTGATTCATTTTCAGCAAGCATATGGTGAGGAGAACACCAACAAAAGCAAAGTGCCTTTTATCGGCCTTAAAACTGTCTGCCATCTCTTGGGTCGTTGGCGCAAGATAGCAGATAAGGACTCCTATTATGACAAGGGGAAGGAGTGTGTCCTGGTCCTTGAAGAATTCTAGGAAAGATGAGAACCCGGAAGAAAAGGCCGATGGGCTAAACATGCTCCTATATACAGTAAAGGCATCACCGATACTATGAGCGACAAAGATCACCCTCGTAAGCACTATGCCGAAAAAGGTAAGTATCATCCCAATCACTTTGGGGGGATATTTATTGTACCGCTTTTCGTAGGCCCCCCTGCAAACCAGGAGACCGTTGATTATTCCCCAGATGATGAAATTCCACCCGGCTCCATGCCAGATTCCGGATACGAGGAAGGTACACATGGTCGCGACATAGTAATTTCTCCACCAAACGCCTTTTTTGAAAACATTCTTGAAGATATAGTTTCCAAGGAAACGGGATAGGGTCATATGCTGCCTTTGCCAATATTCCTGCATATTTCGTGATTTCCAGGGAGCCTGGAAATTATAGGGAAGCTTTATATTGAAGAAAAGACCTAATCCAATCGCCATGTCCGTATATCCGGATAGATCAAAGTAATAGGAAATCGAATATTCCAGGGTATAGAACCAGGACTCCCATATGGGGATGGAATCATTGATTGAGCTATAAAAGGCGTCTGCGCTTTCATTCATTGGATCTGCAAGCAGCATCTTTTTTGCGCAGCCTATCGTAAAGAAAAAGATTCCAAGAGCAACATTATTAAAGTTTAACCTAAGATTCTCCTCGTTTTCAAATTGAGGCGTAATCTCAGCATGGTGAACAATGGGACCCACGATAAGCTGAGGGAAGAAGGTGATGAAGAGAAGATATTCGAGGATGCTGTATTCTTTGGTGAGGCCGCGGTAGCAGTCAACCAAAAAAGCAATGAGCTGAAAAGTGAAGAATGAGATACCTATGGGCAAAAGTACGGACTTCAAAGGGAAATTAGTCCCAAAAATGGAATTCAAATTTCCGAGGAAGAAATTCATGTACTTATAATATCCCAGCAAGCCAACATTGCCCAAGACTCCTATTGCGAGAATCAAAGCCCTCTCCAGCTTGTGCGAAGAACCCTGCAAGGAACACATTGAAATCCCTAGAACATAGTTAGCAAGCACGCTGCCTAGAAAAAAAGGGAAGAAGGAGGGAGAGCCCTGAGCATAGAAATAAAAGGAGGCAGCCACAAGCCATATTTTAGCTGCATCAAATAGCTTTTTTGTGCAAAATATCCAATAAACAATTGTGACTATTGGAAAGAAAACTAACAGGAATTCATAGGAAGAGAATATCATTGATTTTTTCTCCATCTATTGGTATGGTTCTCGATGCTCTGGAAAAGGACTTCTTCCATCAATATCATAACTATACCCAAGGCAATAATGGTTATCAAGGTATCTGCGGTATTTCCGGTGCTGCGGCTCACACTCAGCATATAGCCCATTCCCTTGGGGACGCCTACAAGCTCTGCGGCGATCACGACTCTCCAGGAAAAGCCAAGACTTAAGCGAAAACCCGCAACCACATAAGGCATTATGCCGGGGAGAATGTAGTATCTCACCCTGTAATAGGTGCTGGCTTCCATCACGTCCAGTACCTCCCCCAATCTCTTGTACAGATTTTGCATGCCCTGACAGGTATTCACGATGATGGGGGATAGTGAACCCATAACAATAATGAAGATTGCCGATTTGTCCCCAAGTCCAAACCAAAGGATTGATAGCGGGACCCAGGCTACTCCCGGGATGGGTGAAACAAAGCGGATTATAGGATAGAAGATGTTCCTCACAGTTTCATTCATGCCTATCATTATCCCAAGGGGCAGACCAATGCAAACCGCTATGGAAAAACCTGTCAACACCCTGAGAAAACTGACCCAAAGATTGGATAAAAGGTATCCATTGGAAATGACCTTTATCATTTCTTTAAGCACTGTTGTGGGCAAGGGCAGCAAAAATTCCGCTGCCCTGTTATTCACTCTTCCAAATATTCCCGTCTTTGTGGCGACAGTCCATAGAATCAGAAGTGCCGCCACGCCTATTAGGCCTTGTAAATAGGTTTTTAACTTGTCTTTCATTTAGCTATTACTTTTGATAGAAGAATTCAGCCTTATCCGGCAGCTCTGATAAATACCCTAAATCGTAAGCCCAGCCCAAAACATTCATTGCGGCATCTTGATCAATAGCGGTGCTGAAGTCTGTTCTGTCGCGAGCCCCATTTACCACGCTGGCGTCAATCTTAAGGATTTCTCCTATTGTATTATCTGCTTCTTCTGGATTCTCGTTGATATAGTTCGTGACATCCTCGTGAATCCTTAAAAATTTGTCCAAAGCTTCAGCGTGATTATTTATGAAGTCACCAGTCACAATGACTACATTCACCGGATAGAAGGGATCCGTCTCGTTTTGGCGAAGCTCCGGTCCGGCATCAAAAAGAACCTTGATCTCATCGCCGTAGTCAGCAATAGCTCTGGTGGCGAAGGGCTCCCAGGTGATCATTGCATCGACCTCTTTAGTGGCCATGAGGCTGGTAGCCATATCGGCAGGCTTCATGCCGGGGATAACATTCAAGTCCGTTTCCGGGTTCAGTCCGGCATTCTTTAGGATATTGTCCCGAAGAAGGGCGTCAGTGACGGTGCCTACGCTTGGAGCCGCAAGGCTCTTGCCCTTGAGGTCTTCAACGGTATTTATGCCAGAATCTGCTCTTGTCATCACCACATGGCCTCCTCCGTTAATGCCTGCCACTACCTTCAGATCCACGCCTTTTGAGTACCAAGTGGCGGCGGGGATGATGCCGCCAAAGGCTATGTCGATTTCACCTGCGGCAAAAGCTTCCATCATCGCAGCCCCATCTGAAAATTCAGTAAGGGTGACATCGAATCCAGCGTCCGAATAATATCCCTTTTCCTTTGCGACAAAGGGGGATGCAGTGCCGAGAGCCAGGATTGAGCCTAGTCTCACGGATTCATTCGTTGTTTCGCTGCCAGCGGATTCCTCGCTGGCTTCCTGTGGGGCATTGTCGCCATCTGAAGCCTCTGCAGCAGCGTTCCCGGTTGAATCCGCTGGAGCTTCCGCGGCTGGGGCTTCTGCCGTTTCCGATGGACTATTCGCAGCGGCAGGGGCGCTTCCGGCAGAGCCGGTGCCGCCGCAGCCAGTCAAAAGAACCCCAGCCATCAAACCGCTAAGAAGAATACTTGCAAATTTTCTCATTATTAATACCTCCATAGGGCGTTACATGAAAAACAAACGCCTCATCATTAAATCATAGAATTGAATACATCAATGAGTTTCAATCTTTGAATCTTTCCATTCCCTCCCTGCGGGAGATTGTCAACAAAAAACACATGGCGCGGCACCTTGTAATCAGCGACCTGCGTCTTACAGTGTTCTGTTACCTGATCTTTGGTGAGGGTACAACCCTCTTTCAGCTTTATAAATACGGCGGCCTCCTCTCCATAAACTGGATCCGGCACTCCGACAGCGGCTGCGAGCTCTACTTCGGGGAGCTGATAGACCGCCTCGTCTATCTCGAGAGGTGAGAATTTTTCGCCTGCCCTGTTTATAAGCTCCTTTATACGACCTTTGAGGAAGAGATATCCATCCGAATCCAAGTACCCAATATCTCCGGAATGGAACCATTCCCCGGTAAAGGCCTTTTCAGTCTCATCCTTCTTTCTGTAATAGCCCTTGGTAACATTCTTCCCTTTTATCCAGACTTCCCCACTTTCATTTGTCCCTGCCTCATTGCCATTTGAAAGCATAATCTTTATGCTGTTGCCGAAAGACAAGCCTACGCTTCCGGGCTTATGGATCTTGGGAGGCATCGGGTTTGAAGTGATCTGTGCGCTGCCCTCGGTTATGCCATAGGACTCAATTACAGGCACGCCGGTCTTTGACTCAAAGTCCTTTAATACGGCTTCCGGCAGCGCTGAGGAAGCCGAACGCGCGAATCTTAAGGAAGAATGTGTCCCATACTCAGGTATTCCCCTTGAAAGCATATGGGAATACATTGTAGGTACGCCGCTAAACCAGGTAGCAGAGTACTTTTCTACGTCCGTCCAAAACCTTCTCACCGAGAATTTCCCGCCTATAATTATTTTTTGTCGGGATACCATAGGAGTGAGAAGAGTGATTACAAGTCCGTTTATATGGAACCATGGGAGCACGCAGAGGACAATATCCCTATCAGTGAATTCATGAGCCTCTATTATATCCCTTGTTTTGGACAAAAGATTAGAGTAGGAAAGGATGACACCCTTTGGATTTCCTGTGGTTCCGGAAGTATAGAGGAGCATGGCAGTTTCGGTGTCGAGAATTGTACGCGGATCAGAGCCGGATTCAAGCTTTGCATGGTCTTGCTCCGTTCCTTCGGTTTTGCAATTGGCCCCGCTCTGAGCGCCCGATTGGCGGATCTCATGGATAGAATCTTCGCTCACCAGGAGACGGCTCCCGGTGTCATTTATAATATAATCCAGCTCCTTTTCTTTGAGGGCTGTATTAACGGGGACGGACACGCCGTGGCAGAAAGCGATCGCAAAATAGGCAATAGCGAAATCTATGCTGTTGCCCATCTTTATAAGGACCCGGTCCTCGGGGAGGACCCCTTTAGCCTTGAGTTTTTCGGAATAAGCCTTTATTTGATCTTGAAATTCCAGATAGCTGATTTTTCTCCCTGTCAGGGATTCCTCCATAAAATAAAAATCTGGAAGTTCATCTGCAAGTTTCTTTATAAGGACTTCAAATTCGTTTTCATGCATTAAATTATTTACCTCTACCCAATTCAATTATTCTATTTCTGATCTTCATGAACTCTGGACTTGTCCGATCCCTAGGTCTTGGAGCTTTGACTTCTATGATTTCCTTGATTTCTGCTGGAACACCGGAAAAGACAACGATCCTATCGGATAAATAGACAGCTTCATCGCTATCATGAGTGATGAAGAGTGTTATAAAGTCTTTGGTATTGTACATTGACAAAAGTTCATCCTGCAATTTCATTCTTGTGAATGAATCCAGGGCTCCAAATGGTTCGTCCATCAAAAGTATATCGGGGTCCATTACAAGAGCTCTTGCGATTGCCACCCTCTGCTTCATGCCGCCTGAAAGCTGATGGGGGTAGGATTTTTCAAATCCGCTCAGCCCCACCAGATTTATTGCCCAATTTATCTTTTCCTTGATATCGTTCTTGTCGAATCTCTTGACTTTCATGCCTAAAGCCACATTATTTGCGACCGTCATCCAAGGGAAAAGGCAATAATCCTGAAATACAACGAAGCGATTGTTTGAGGGCCCATCGATTGCTTTTCCGTTCACAAGCACTTCGCCGGTATCGGGAAGAAGCAGACCTGCAATTATCCGGAGCAAGGTGGATTTTCCGCAGCCAGAGGGACCGACTATGGAGACAAATTCCCCGTCCTTGATAGTGAGGGAGATATTATTCAGAATTGATAGCTCGGAATCAGAGGAACTAGGGAAGGTTTTGGAAATATTGCTTATTTCTATCATAGGTTTGTATGGATATCTAAAAATTTCCGCCTGTACGGTTGGAAGTGACTTACGGCGTTACAACTCACCCCAAAAGACTCGCAAAGTAAGCGCTTCGCAATCTGCTGTCCGCTTGCGCGGACTATTTGCTTAGTTTGTGCGGGTAAGCTGCTAGATAATATCAGTTTTGATTGCAATAAATCGCATGAAAACCGATATTATCCGGCAGCCGTACAAGCAGAAAAACTTCAATGGACTTCGTAGTAAAAAAGTTTTAATAAGATTATACTATTTTTTTATAATAGTAAAGAAATCAACTTTTTCTTGTAGTATGCGGAAAAATGATGTAATATAGAAAGGATTCAGTAAAAAACTGAAGTGTATAAGCTGTCAGGCGTTTCGCTTGGCGAAAAATTTAAGAAATTTTAGAAAAGAGAGAGGTAAGAGATGGCAAATATTGATTTAACAAAGTATGGCATCACCGGCACCACAGAAATCGTTCACAATCCTTCGTTTGAGTTTCTCTATGAAGAAGAAATGAAGCCGGGACTTGAGGGCTTTGAGAAGGGCGTTTTGACGGAGCTCGATGCAGTCAATGTCATGACTGGAATCTATACGGGGCGTTCACCCAAGGATAAGTTCATTGTAATGGACGAGAATTCCAAGGATACGGTTTGGTGGACAACCGATGAATATAAGAATGATAACCACCCTGCCTCTGAGGAGACCTGGGCCGCTGTGAAGAAGATTGCTCAGGAAGAGCTGTCCAATAAAAGGCTCTTTGTGGTTGATGCTTTCTGCGGCGCCAATAAGGACTCCAGGATGGCTGTCAGGTTTATCGTGGAAGTTGCCTGGCAGGCACATTTCATAAAGAATATGTTCATCATCCCGACTGAGGACGAATTAAAGGACTTCGAGCCGGATTTCGTGGTCTATAATGCCTCCAAGGCAGTCGTAAAGAACTATAAGGAGTTGGGTCTGAATTCCGAGACAGCGGTCGTATTCAATATCACGAGCCGCGAGCAGGTCATCATCAATACCTGGTACGGCGGAGAGATGAAGAAGGGCATGTTCTCGATGATGAATTACTATCTGCCTTTGAAGGGCATAGCTTCCATGCATTGCTCCGCAAATACAGATATGGAAGGCAAGAATACTGCGATATTCTTCGGACTCTCAGGCACCGGCAAGACCACTCTTTCCACGGATCCCAAGCGTCTCCTGATCGGCGATGACGAGCATGGCTGGGACGACAATGGAGTATTCAATTTCGAGGGCGGCTGCTATGCAAAGGTCATCAACCTGGACAAGGATTCCGAGCCCGATATCTACAACGCCATCAAGAGGAATGCCCTTCTTGAGAACGTTACTGTGGACGCAAACGGGAAGATTGATTTTGCGGATAAGAGCGTCACGGAGAATACCAGGGTTTCCTATCCTATAGAGCACATCGAGAAGATAGTCAAGAATGTCAGACCTATATCTGCTGGCCCTGAAGCGAAAAACGTGATCTTCCTCTCGGCGGATGCTTTTGGAGTCCTGCCTCCTGTGTCCATTCTTACGCCCGAACAGACTCAGTACTATTTCCTCTCAGGCTTCACAGCGAAGCTGGCCGGCACGGAGAGAGGCATCACGGAGCCTACTCCCACTTTCTCAGCCTGCTTCGGACAGGCCTTCCTCGAGCTTCATCCTACAAAGTATGCTCAGGAGCTGGTTAAGAGGATGCAGAAGAGCGGCGCGAAGGCCTATCTCGTGAATACAGGATGGAACGGCACAGGTAAGCGTATCTCCATCAAGGATACCCGCGGCATCATCGATGCCATCCTGAATGGCGATGTTTTGAAGTGCGAGACCAAGAAGATCCCGATCTTTGATTTCGAGGTACCTACCTCTCTTCCGGGCGTAGATACGAATATCCTGGATCCCAAGAATACCTATGCGGATCCTGCGGAGTGGGAGAATAAGGCAAAGGATCTGGCTGGCAGGTTCATCAAGAATTTTGCGAAGTACGAGGGGAACGAGGCCGGAAAGGCTCTGGTTTCCGCGGGTCCCAAGCTTTGATAAATTGAAAAATTAGGCTAAAGGAGGCTGTCAGTTTCGGCTGACAGCCTTTTTATAAAGATTTAAAGAGAGGTGAGGCTGTGAAGGGACGGATAAGTACCGATCTTGGGAGCATAGTCATAGATACGGCAGCCATATCCAGATATGCCGGCAATGAGGCGACGGAGTGCTTCGGCATAGTGGGAATGGCCGCAATATCGATGAAAGACGGCTTGGTTAAGCTCCTTAAAAAGGACAGTCTGGAGAGGGGATTGAATGTAACGATCCATGACAATAAGCTCACGATTGATTTCCATGTGATTGTCGCCTATGGGGTCAGCATACAGGCGGTGGCTGCCAATCTCATGGATGCCGTCAAATATAAGGTAGAGAAATACACTGGTTTCAAGGTCGAGAAAATTAATATTTTCGTTGAGGGCGTGAGGACCATAGACTAGGAGGCGAGCGTTGGAGATACAAAGATTGGACGCAGAGGCTGTTGGAAAGAGTTTCCTTGCAGGGGCTGCCTGTCTGGCCGATGCTAAGCAGATAATTAACGAGCTCAATGTATTTCCTGTTCCGGATGGGGATACCGGCACGAATATGACCATGACGATGATGTCAGCGGTCAAGGAAGTGCAGGCCTTGGGAGAGGGATATGATATGAAGTCCCTTTGCAGGGCTATATCCATGGGTTCTCTTCGGGGAGCCAGGGGCAATTCGGGAGTCATACTCTCCCAGCTTCTGAGGGGTTTCACGAAGGTCATCGAAGAATATGACGAATTAGACAGGAAGATTCTTTCGGCAGCCTGCAGCAAGGCCGTGGAGACAGCATATAAGGCAGTCATGAAGCCGAAAGAAGGGACTATACTGACTGTCGCGAAGGGCATTAGCGATAAGGCGGAGGAGCTCCTTCTGTCTGATGAGGCCCTGTCTCCGGCAGATTTCATAAAGGCGCTTCTTTCCCATGGAGAGTATGTATTGTCGCTTACTCCGGATATGCTGCCTGTCCTAAAAGAGGCCGGGGTAGTGGATTCGGGGGGCAGGGGGCTGGTGGAGATACTTAGGGGGATATATCTTCATATCAGCGGGGACAGCGTCGATTTGGACCTGGAAAAAATCGAAAATATGCGTCCCGTTCCCGGTTCTTCACTAGATGGAAGCCCGAAGATAAGTGCAGTCGCCTCGGCTGAGATCAAGTTTGGCTATTGCACCGAATTCATAATCATGCTGGAGAAGCCCTTTGACGAGGAAGGATTCAAATCTTTTTTAGAGTCTATTGGCGATTCCGTAGTGTGCGTATTCATGGAAAGCATGGTCAAGGTCCATGTGCATACAGATCATCCTGGGACTGCCTTCGAAGAAGGTCTGAAATACGGACAGCTCACGAGCATGAAGGTGGATAATCTTCGGGAAGAGCACCATGAACGGCTCTTCAATTTGACGTCTGATGGCACGTATAAGGAAATAAAGGGTATTGAAGGGACGCCTGTCTCAAAATCTGAGCCTCCAAAGAAGTATGGCTTCATTTCTGTATCTGCTGGAAAGGGCTTATCCGATATATTCACGAATCTTGGGGTGGACGTGGTAATAGAGGGAGGGCAGACAATGAATCCCTCTACTGATGATATTTACAAAGCCATTGAAAGGGTCAATGCCGAAAATATCTATATCTTTCCTAATAATAAGAATATCCTGCTTTCTGCCAGCCAAGCCGCCTCAATGGCAAATTCGGCAGAATCAATAAAGAGTTCCGTTGTGGTGATCCCGACCAAGACCATACCCCAGGGGATGAATGCCTTGATTAGCTTCATTCAAGATTACGAACCCAAGGAAAATGAGGAAGCCATGAAGGAGGCCATGGACCAGGTTAAGACCGGGGAGCTTACCTATGCCGTGAGGGATACTGAGATAGATGGGTATGCCATAAAGTCCGGGGATCTGATGGGGATAGGGGATCATTCTATCCTGTCCGTTGGTAAAGACTTGGAATCTGCCGCCCTTGAGATGATAAATAAAATGGTGGATGACTCATCTGAAATAGTCAGCATCTTCTATGGCGAGGATGTAAAGGAAGAAGAGGCTAACGAACTTAAGGAAAAGGCTGAGAAGGCTTACCCCAATCTAGAGATCGATTGCCACTACGGCGGTCAGCCAATATATTATTATTTGATTGCTGTTGAGTGATGCTAGGCTTTGATGAGGATATAATAAACCTGAGGGGCATAGGGGAAAAGACAGCGGCTCTCTATCATAAGGTCGGAGTTTTTTCTTTATGGGATCTTTTGATGTACCTCCCAAGAGATTATGAAGTACTGCCAGATGTAAGCCCGGTGAAAGGGGTTTCATCAGGAGAGATTGCTGCCTTGAATCTCACGATCAAGACCAATCCATCGGATATAAGGCTTAAGGGTCTTCGCATAATTTCTGTATTGGGTTTTGATGATACTGGAGAGATCCAGCTAACTTGGTTCAATCTCCCATATATCAAGGCTACTGTCAAGGCGGGTTCCACAGGCGTTTTTTACGGCAAGGTTTCTGTGGCAAAGAATGGACTGCGGTTGGTGCTGGATCAGCCAAAAATCTACAAGTGGGAGAACTATGAAAGGGAGAGACAGGTCTGCCATCCGATTTATCCGCTGACTTCAGGGCTTACGCTTAAAAGCATTCGTAAATCTGTTTCGCAGGCGTTCACTCAGATTCCAGAGATAGAAGACTATTTATCAGATAGAGAAAGAGACGAACTGCATCTTCCGCCCTTGGACCAGGCTATAAGGACGATTCATAGCCCTAATGACTTAAAGGAAGTCCGCTCATCCAGGGATAGGCTCGCCTTCGATGAATTTCTGAGTTTTCTTATCTCCATTGAAAGGATTAAGTCCGAAAGGCTGGATGGTCACAATGGCTTTGTGATAGAAAAAGCCCAGGATACAGAAAAGGCGATTGCCGCCCTCCCCTATGAGTTAACGAGCGCTCAAATGAGGGTCTGGAACGAGATAATGAAGGATCTCGAAAATCCTGTCCCTATGAACAGACTCGTGCAGGGAGACGTGGGTTCGGGCAAGACGATCATAGCCTTCTTAAGCCTTATCATGGCAGCCGCCAACGGGCATCAGGGAGTTTTGATGGCTCCGACCGAGGTATTGGTCATGCAGCATGCCAAGAAACTAAGTGAACTTCTGGATAAGGCCGGATTGGACATAGCGACAGAGGTGCTGACAGGGAGTCTGCCTTTGAGGGAAAAGAGGTCCAGGCGTAAGAGAATCTCTTCCGGAGAAGCGAAAATAGTTATTGGCACCCATGCCTTGATCCAAGAGGGCGTGAAATTCGCGAATCTTGGAGTAGTTATTACCGATGAGCAGCATCGCTTTGGCGTGAGGCAGAGGCTGAATCTGGCGTCAAGAAATGGGAAAGCGAGTGAGCTGCCAAACGTACTCGTAATGAGCGCGACTCCTATTCCCAGGACTTTGGCTTTGATTCTCTATGGAGATTTGGACATATCCATAATCGATAAGAGACCCGATGACAGGCTTCCTATTAAGAATTGCGTTGTGGGGCCTGAGTACAGAAAGAAGGCCTATGCTTTCATTGAAAAAGAGATTTCCGCAGGACGTCAAGCCTACATCGTCTGCCCCCAGATAGGCCCGGGGGAGGATGGGGGAGAGCTTGAGAATGTGGAAGAGTACATGGAGAAGCTCCAAGGCGCATTTGGAAACCGAATAAGGATTGGTTCTCTTCATGGCAGGATGAAGAATGACGAAAAAAACCAAATAATGGACAGTTTCAAGTCACATGAATTGGACTTGATCGTTTCCACTACTGTGATTGAGGTGGGCGTGGATGTGCCGAATGCCACTGTAATGATGATAGAGAATGCTGAGAGATTCGGCCTGGCCCAGCTTCATCAATTAAGAGGGCGGGTTGGCAGAGGAGGCTGCCAAGGCTATACTATCTTCATAGATACATCCAAGGGACAGGGAAAAAATGCCAGACTCGAGATTTTGAATAAGTCTAATGATGGTTTTGAAATTGCGAATGAGGACTTGAAGCTCAGGGGAGCGGGAGAGCTATCCGGCATAAGGCAAAGCGGTGAGATGGGCTTCAGGATTGCAGATATCTATCGAGATGCGGGTCTTTTGCGATTAGCGGCGCTCTTTCTTGAAAGAGGGGGGGATGAATTAATCGATCGCTTTGAGAATAATGCGGCGGCTAAACACTTTATGAACATGAGCGACATAGCTGGGACACTTTGAAAGGGGAGAATTCTATGGTAAATGAGATAATAAGGAGCAGACTTAGTCTTTTGAGGGCAGCAATGGAAAAGGCAGGCGTTTCAGCCTACTGTATTAATTCATCTGATTACCACAATTCTGAATATGTCTCGCCCTATTTTGGGGTGAGAGAATTCTTTTCAGGATTCACGGGCTCGAATGGGACTTTGATTGTGACTCAGGACGAGGCTGGGCTTTGGACAGATGGGAGATATTTTATCCAGGCAGAGGAAGAGCTTAGAGGGACGGGGATTAGTCTCTATAAGGTTGGGACAAAGGACGCTATCACCATTGAGAAATATCTTTTGAGCAAGCTTAATGAGGGGGATGTATTGGGCTTTGACGGCAGGACGGTATCTGCGTCAAAGGTCAAGAAATTGAAGAAGGAACTTAAGACCCGTGGAATAGGGATTAAGTACAAGAAAGACCTCTCAGATGGGATTTTTGAGCGGCCGGAATTCCCGAAAAGCCCTGCCAGATTGATCTCAAAAGATATCGCGGGAAAGAGCAGCGCTGAAAAACTGTCTGATTTAAGAAAGGAAATATTGGAGAAGGAGGCCGATGGGATTTTCTTAAGCAAGCTGGATGAGATAGCCTGGCTCTTCAATATCAGAGGGAACGATATCCCATTCAATCCGGTTTTAATGAGCTATGCGTACATTGGACGGGATAAGGCGATGCTTTTCATTCAATCAGATTCTGTCACGGAAGAATTGAGGAATGAAATGCTGTCCATCAATGTGGAGCTGAGGGATTATTCAGACGTTAAATCGTTCTTGAAGTCGCTTACAATGGACAATAAGACGCTCGTTTCGACAAAAGACACTAGCTATTATTTATATAAGACCATAAAAAAGTATTCAGAGATAATTGATGCTGAGAGTCCGATTGAGACCCCGAAAGCCGTCAAGAATGAAGTTGAGCTGATGCACATCAAGAAGACCTATCTAAGGGATAGCCTGGCCTTGATCAAGTTCATTCATAATCTCAGCAAGAACATAGGTGAGAAGCCCTATACTGAGTACAGCGCTGCGGAGGAGCTGTTATCTTTCAGGAAGGCTATACCGGAATTTATGGAGCCGGCCTTTGATACAATAAGCGCCTATCGCGGGAATGCCGCAATGATGCATTATTCTCCGTCGGCTGACAGGCCGGTAGAGCTTGAAAAGAAAGGGATGCTTCTCGTGGATTCAGGCGGGCAGTATATTGGGGGTACTACTGATGTCACTCGCACGCTCATCCTTGGGGAAATAAGCGAGGAAGAGAGATTCGCCTATACGCTGGTTTGCTGCAGCATGCTGAATTTGCTCTATTCCAGGTTCCTAAGCGGGGCCACTGGTCGGAATCTGGATACGCTTGCGAGGATCAGGCTCTGGAACGAGGGCTTTGATTATAAATGCGGTACCGGTCATGGGATAGGATATATGCTGAATGTGCATGAGGGTCCCCACACTATAAGGATGCAAAATGCCGGATCTGATCCGGCTCTTCTTCCGGGTATGCTGGTGACGGATGAACCGGGCATATACAGGGCCGGGAGATATGGGATAAGAACGGAGAACGTGCTGGTCGTCAGGGAAGATATATTGACAGAGGATGGGCAGTTCCTGAAGTTCGAAAACCTCACTTTTGTGCCGATAGATGACAGGGGGATGGACCGAAGCATAATGACAGAGAGGGAGCTTTCCCTTTATATCAAGTACCAAACTGAGGTCTGCAACGCCTTGAATCCCTATCTCACAGACGAGGAAAGAGTCTGGATAAAGGGATATGCAGGAATCTAAATGATTATTCAAGCTGTGACGCTGCCCATATTTCCAATCCAACAATAAAGAATCGCAAAGTAAGCGCTCTGCGCTCTAATGTCCGCTACCCGGGATTGTTTGATTTTTTTGGAGGTAGATTGCTCGAATAATTAGAGAAGCCGTATCCCTAATATGGGATACGGCTTCTCTTAGTTTTTTGCATTGCGGATTTTTAGTGAACCCTGTCTCCATAGATCCACATATGGCTGCTGTCCCTCGTGCATCTTTGGCCATTATGCACCACACCTTCGCCAAAACGGAACATCTCATCAGTGGCATCGGCTCCGCAATAAGGGCAGTGCTTCTTCTTGGATGAGAAGTGCTCAAGATTATGATCCATATTCGTGGCATTTGAGGTG
>JAGBNY010000077.1 GCA_017634175.1 Lachnospiraceae bacterium | reverse complement strand
TTATCGGTAAGTCCTGCTGTGTCTATTAATACGGACTCTGATACAATAGCATTTCGATTCCCCAAAAGATAATCTGTGCTGCAATGGTATATATGGGCGAACGCCAATATATTCTCTGCGCTGGGCGTCCTGTCTCCACTTTCGTAAGCAGCGATAGAGGCTGGCGATACACCGATTTTTTGCGCCAAGGCGCGCTGTGAATACTTGTGTTTAGTCCGTAATTCCCTCAATTTCTCTGGCAAGTCCTTAATCATTAATGTTCTCCCTCAGTGATATTTTATGATGAAAACTATCTACAATAGGTGAACAGAAATGCTCACAAAATTGTTGCAAAACTGATGATAATTGTGTACAATGCTATCAAAATTTTTGTAGAAAATCTGCCATAAACTGTATGACTTTCATGCGGAATGGCAGTATCGGTGTTGATTCGGGAAAGGGGGATTGAAATGAAGAGGAAATTGCAGAGAATGGGGGCGCTTTTGCTAATGCTTCCCTGCTTAATAGCGAAATTGGCTCATGCTTCAGAGGTGCCGGGGCTCACGAATGAAGAAAACATAGAAATCCTTGGTATGGAAGGGCAAGAAGATGGAATTATGCAATTTGGGCTGAATACAAAAAGCGAGGAAGCCGATGAATTGAAGCGGAGCGGGGCGGTAAATGAAAATTTTTATGATATTGAGAATACGGGATACGCTGTATGGAGAGGAGCGTCTAAAGGAGATCTAGCAGAAACTGTGCATTGGACATTTAATAGCGACAAAGACCTTCTTGATATCTCAGGATATGGGTATATGAAAGATTTCAATCAAAATGGAATTGATGAAAGCGAGAATTATTCATCGATTAATTATAGAACATATGCTGATAATTCGATTTATGGTTCAGATGTTACAGATGGGGAATACACGTTATCATTTTCGAGTAAGGAGATATTGAATATCGGTGATTATGCCTTTTGCAGTAAGTATATAAAGCTTTCAGATTGGAAATATAATCCGCCTGTTTTAACGGGTTTGGTTACTTTGCCGGAAGCAATGATATCTATTGGGAATCATGCTTTTGAGGGAAGTCGAATCAATGCTATATCATTCAATAAAAATCTTGAGAAAATCGGCGATAGCGCCTTTGCTGAGTGCAATAATATAACTGAGTTGGACTTCAATGAATCGTTGAACACTATTGGAAGCAAGGCGTTTTATTATAATAAGTCACTCGTTGGAAAGTTAAGGATTCCATCCAGCGTAACGGCTATTGGTGAATCGGCTTTCGAGGGCTGTGATGCGATAACTGATCCGATCAGTTTTGGGAGTGGAATCTATCTTAAAGAAATTCCAAAGAAGACATTCAAGAATTGCGGCATTTCCGGGCTCGTCGAGCTTCCGGAGGGATTGCAAAAGATAGGAGAAGAAGCTTTTTCAAATACCCGATTGAAGACGGTGTATATCCCGTCTTCTGTCACATATATTGCCGAGGATGCTTTCAAAGGCAGCAGCTACATAAAGAAGGTGGTCTTTGGCGGGAGCGAGAGCCAATTCAAGGCCGCCTTGGCCGCAGGGGGCGGAAATGGTGGTTTTGCCGCAGGGACTGTAGCATACGCTTATAATAGAAAAATAGAGAAATATGGCGTGGCTTTTGACTCCAACGGGGGTTCGGACGTGCCCTCTCAGGAGGTGACGGAGGATGAGTATATTTCGGTGCCGGAAGCGCCGACACGAAATGGCTATTCCTTTGACGGATGGTATACGGAAAGGGAAGGCGGCGCCAAGTGGAATTTTACCTCCATGCAGGTCACGGAGAATACTACGCTTTATGCCCATTGGACTCTTTCAAGGGACTATGTGATAGTCACATTCGATCCTCAAAACGGAAAGGATGCCTTTGAAAGGAATGTCACTATGAGAAAGACTCTGGGACAAGATATGCCGTCGGACCCAAAGAAGGACGGTTTCGTGTTCAAGGGCTGGTATACTCAAAAAAATGGAGAGGGGAATCGATTAGACTCAGATACCGTATGTGAAGCGGATATTACGGTATATGCCTTCTGGGAAGAAGAGGTTTACTGCGATGTGCATTTCATAGACAAGCTGTCAGGGAGCGATGTTTCATATTCTATACTCAGCAACACTAGCTTTGGCTCAAATTTCCCGCCCGACCCTGCCCGTGATGGATACCGCTTCAAAGGATGGTTCACTGAAGAAAATGGCAAAGGCACGAGGTGCGAAAATTCTTCCACTATCCTTGGAGACGTGGATCTTTATGCGTATTGGGAAGAGATAGAATACTGTACGGTTAAATTCGTGGACAAACTTAAAGAAACCAATCTTGAAATCAAGGTCGAGAAAAGCTCTTCCCTGGGTGGGCAATTTCCCGCCATACCGAAAGAGAGCTCGTATGCTTTTCAAGGATGGTTTATGAAAGAGAATGGGCAGGGAAATCAGCTTAAGTCGGATACGGCAGTGGATAATAATATGACCGTTTATGCCTATTGGGTGAAGACAGAGTTTACTATCCGCTTCGTAGATAACCTGTCGGATACGGACAAGTCGTTCGTGGTCTCGGGCGGGAAAAAAATGGGGACCAGCTTCCCTGCCGCCCCCTCATATACGGGATATATTTTTAAGGGGTGGTTTAGTGAGGAAGAGGGGAAAGGCGCCTCGTTCGATAGCTCATCGGTTGTATCAAAGGATCTCACCGTCTATGCCTATTGGCAGAAAGAGCCGACTTATACGGTGCGCTTCATCGATAATATTAGAGGGACGGAGCAATCACACACCGTTGCAGAGGGTAAAAGCCTTGGTTCCCTGTTTCCTGCTGACCCTGCCTTAAGTGGGTACCGATTCAAGGGATGGTACACGGGGAGCGACGGGAAGGGGACAAAATATGCCAAAAATTCAATAATTTCAGCGGATACGGATTTGTATGCGTGTTGGGATAAGATCGAGTACTGCACGGTAGAATTCATAGACAGCCTTACCGGAATCGATGATACATATTCGATTGAAAAGAGCCTGTCTATGAAGGATCTTTTCCCGAGCGATCCCAGCTTGACCGGGTACGCTTTCCAGGGATGGTTCACTGAGATGAATGGCCAGGGAAATGAATTCACGAAAGAAACCGCAGTAAATTCCAATATGAAAGTCTATGGATACTGGAAAAGGACCCATTACAAGGTGCGCTTTGTGGACGGCCTTTCCGGAACGGATAAGTCCTTAAATGTTTCAAGCGGAATGAAAATGGGAGGGTATTTCCCGGCTTCACCGGTTTTTTCCGGATATATTTTTCAGGGATGGTATACCGGGCAGGACGGGAATGGAACTGTATTCACGGGGTCCACTTCAGTGGTGAGCGATGTGACGGTATACGCTTACTGGATAAAGGATACTAATTGCAAGGTGAGGTTTGTGGATAATTTGCGGGGGCTGGACAAGACCTATATTGTCCAGGAGGGCAATACCATGGGGCAGCTTTTCCCTGACGAACCATATTACGATAGCTATATTTTTAGGGGATGGTACACCTCGACTGATGGAGCCGGTCAATCGTTTACTGAGGATACGGCGGTTGATTCTGATATTACTATATATGCGTACTGGCAATATGGCTACAGGGCAGTGATTCAAAAGAAATCCAAATTGAAGATTGGCGAGCTGTTTCATTTCCCGACCAGCGCCAAAAAGACGAGATTCAAATCGTCTGATAAGAGCATTGTCAAAGTCTCCAAAAAGGGAGTCGTAAAAGCTAGAAAAAAATCAGGCACGGCCACAATTACAGCGGAGTATAGGTTTAAGAACAGCAAGATATGGTACACAATGGGGCTGACATATGAGATTGAGGTTGAATGAGAACTAATATTCGCAGAAAGGGGCGTCTTATGAGAAAGAGGTTTAAGGGGATTTTGGCGTGTGTCTTGTCCGTGATATTTTCATCTTCTGCAGTTCTTGCCGGAGAAGTCGCGTGGGTCGATAAGGAGGCAGAGAGCGGGAGGGCTGGATTGGAAGAGGGTGTGGAGCCTGTCGGGGCGGCGAGCGATTTCACGGCGGACCAGGCGATTGAATGGGTGAAGTCCAAGGTAGGGCTGTCGCTGGATTATGACGGAGCACATGGGGTGCAGTGCGTGGATTTGATCGCATCCTACCAGGAATACCTGGGCACGGATATAATTTTGGGAAATGCCTATGAATTTGCTTATAAGCCGATACCGGCCGGATGGAGCAGGTATGCGGGAGCCAGGCCTGAGAAAGGGGATATCCTCGTCTATTCTCAAAATGGTTACTCGAGCTATGGGCACGTTGCGATTTATGAGTCGGACTATTCCACTTATCATGAGAATCATTGGAAGAATCCGAGCGTTGTCTATCACGATACGGAATACCTATATTCAAGCACGTATTTTGGAAATTATTGGGGAGTGATACGGCCGAATTTCTACGTGCCGCCGGCCAGGAGGGCTTGCCCGGGGAGGATAGATTCAAGCGGATTAGAATCTCAAGCCTTTCCGGATGGGGATTATAAGATATATACTGCGGCTTGCTCGGATCCAGGCATGCGGACTCGTGAATGGTATGGGATAGATATTGCAGGTACAAGCACTCCTTGCGAAAAAGGAGCAAATGTACAGGTATGGAATGGTGCGGATATATTCACTTTGAAACATGTTGGAGATGGATTCTACCGTATTTTGCAAAAAGGCACTAACATGTCTATAGACCTTTCTGGGGGAGATAGGTATGAGGGAGCCAATATACAAATGTGGCCGACTTTCGAAAAGCTTGATGATAGTGAGGCACAACTATGGGTCATAGATACTGATGGAGGGATGTTGGATGGAAAAGGTATAGGATGGTATAGAGCGAGGGTGAAAAGTACTGGCGGATGCCTCGATTTAGCATTGCCTACTGAGAATACAACACCTTGGAACGGTGCTAATATACATCAATTTACATATCAAGGCCTTAAAAACCAAAAATGGAAATTCATACCTGTTGGTACGCAAAAAATTGCGGAAGGAAATTACCATATAGTATCTCTCTTGAATAATAAGCTTGGTCTCGGAATAGATGATGGTGAGTATCCAAATGCTGTAATAAGGGACAACACGCTAAAAAAAGATTCAGTATTTGCCTTTGAATATGATTCGATAGATGACAGTTATTGCATCATTCAAAAAAGCTCAGGAAAATACCTCGATTTGGAGAATGCCGGAGCAGGAAAAAATGTAGGTGTTTGGGAAGGGATAGAAAGGGAAAACAGAGGGGCTTGGCAGCAATGGGCTCTTAAAAGTGATGGGAAAGGGAACTATTATATAGTTTCAAAATTTAATGGGTGTAACTTGGATGTTGCAGATGGAGTGGCTGCGTCCGGGACGAATGTACAAACATGGTACAATAATTATCTGCCTTGCCAGCGATGGAAGCTTGTAAGGGCTGTGGACAGCGTGAGCCTCGCGGAAAAAAATAAGACGTTGAAGATAGGGGAGAGCTGCACGCTGACGCATACGGTCCAGCCATCCACGGCAGGGAATAAGTCCGTTACATGGAAGAGCAGCAATCCCGCCGTGGCGAATGTCTCAGGCAGCGGGGAGGTGAAAGCCATGAGCGCGGGTCAGGCCACGATTACCGTCCGTACTGCTGACGGGGATCAATCTGCATCCTGCGTTATAACAGTGAAAGGGGAAGGAACTGCCCTGGATAAGGCAATTCTGCCGTCCGGGACGGTTGGGAAGCCTTATTCTGCCATCTTGAAGGCGTCAGGGGATGCGCCGTTAACGTGGAGCGTATTATCCGGATCTCTCCCGAAGGGGCTTGCACTGGATTCATCAAAGGGACAGATAAGCGGCACTCCTGAATCCGCAGGGACGTATAAATTCGTGATAAGCGTCAAGAATAGCTATGGAACGGACTCCAAGCAGATGTCTATAGAGATAAATGGAAGGGCTCCAAAAATATTGACGGATTCGCTTCCGGGCTCCGGGCTCAAAGATGGTTATATGGCGGTGCTCACCATATCGGGAAACGGACCCATTAAATGGGAAATCGTGTCAGGGACTCTGCCCCCGGGGCTTGTGCTCAATGAGGAAAGCGGGGCGATAAACGGGAGCGCCTCGGTATCGGGAAATTATACCTTTTTATTGAAAGCCACGAACGCCTATGGGAGCGATGAAAAGGAATTCAAGATCAATGTATGGGATACATATGTCGCTGTCAATTCCGTACAGCTTGACAAGACACGAATCACATTGAGCGTGAATGAAACGGCGAAGATCAACGCAAGCCTTGACCCGAAGGACGCAACTGAAAAAATAATTTCTTGGACAAGCTCTGACCCATCGGTCGTTTATGTCGATAAAGAAGGGATGGTGAGAGGGCTGAAGGCCGGAGAGGCCGTTATCAAGGCGAGCGCAGCGGATGAGAAGCGTTATGCGGAGTGCCGGGTTGTCGTGAAAGGCGGTGCCCCAAGCGACAACGGCGAGGACGGCCCTTTGGAAAACCCTGACGTGGACCAAAACGACCAGATTGTGGATAACAAAGACAGCGTCTCAGAGGATGCCCCCTCCAAGGAGCAAGGCGGCGAACCTCAAAATTCAAACAGCAGCGAGGATGTCAACGATGAGAAAGCAGCCGATTCTGAGGACAAATCAAAGGATGAGGCGAGCGCGAATCCCGGGGAAGAATCAAAGGATGAGACGAGCGCGAATCCCGGGGAAGAATCAAAGGATGAGCAAAACGCGAATCCCGGGGATGATTCCAAGGAAGGAGGGGGCAATAACCCCGGGGAAGAATCAAATGAGGGAGGAGTCGATTCCAACGATAGGACAGAAGAAGGGCAGGAGATTAAACCTGGGGACAAGTCTGGCAATGTGAGAAATGATGGCTCTGGCGAGGATTCGGAGATTGACTCGGGAGATAAGCAGAGCCAAACCCCCATAAAGAACGAAGGTGACGACTTTGGCAGCGGGAAAAAAGAGGAATCCGGCGATTCCGACACCACTCAGGCTAATGACCGGAGTGGCGGCAATGAGGGCGGCAAATCGAAAGATGGCACAGAGGAAAAAGGCGCGGAGCATGAGGACGAACCAATCCCGGTGACCAGTGTAAAGCTCGATAAATCCAGCATCGTGCTGGAAGTGGGAGAGAACAAGGTCCTGAAAGAAACGGTGCTCCCGGAGGGAGCTGGCAATAAGGCTGTGGCTTGGGTTAGCACGGATGAAACGGTTGCGGCAGTGAATGGCGGAGTGGTGACTGCATTAAAAAGAGGGAGCGCAGTCATTACTGTCGTCACGGAAGATGGGGGATACAGGGATAGCTGCGAGGTGACTGTCACGGCTTCGGAGGACCAGCCCTCCATGAACGACATACCCCCGGAACAGCAATCGGGAAAGGAAATCACGGTTACATTTGATGGCAATGGGGCTCCGCTGCTGGGAAACAGCACTATGACAGTGAGGACAGGGCAGGAGTATGGCAGCCTGCCCATGGTTGGGGCGAAAAACGGTTATGCCTTCAATGGATGGTATACGGAGAGGGAAGGAGGGGCATTAATTAGCGGGAACTCAATAGTTGCTGCAGAAAGTGACCATACGCTCTATGCGCATTGGGTCATTGGCACTCTGAGTGAGAATATCGCAGGCACCAATGGGGATTTCATTGTGCGGTATGACCAGTCGGTCATTTATAATGGGAAGAAGCACTATGAATATGGACGAGGAACGGAGAAGAGAAAGAAGAGCTTCGATATCCACATTGAGATAGTTGGGCCGGATGGCATGAAGCTTCCACAATCCAATTACAAGACCACCTTCAAGAAAAATAAGGAAGAGGGGGTCGGATATTTCAAGATTAAGCTGAAGGGCAGGTCCTTCGATAAAGCGGACAAGAAATTAATAAAAGGCAAGGAATTTCCTTTTTACATCTTAAAATGATGATAAAGACAAAAACGAGGATTATATTATGATAAAAGAAATGATTATTAATCCAACAAGTGGAAACCCAAAAAACGTAGTCGCTGGGCTCTTGAAGCTGTCTGCACGGATTGTGTGGATAGGGGGATTCATTGCTGGCTTAATGATGGGAAGCCAGGTAGGGAAGCTTCAGAATAATTTATCGGGGCTGTTATACGGAAAAAGCGGCGGCGAGTTTTCACATAGTGTGGCGTTCACCGTATGGATTCTTGCCTTCTTTAGCGGACTGCTGATCTATGGTTTTGCGGAAATTATTTCGCTTCTGCAGGTGGGCAACACAATTGCATACCATGTAAATCCGGAAGAGGATGAGGCAGCGAAGGCTGATGACGAAGCTGAAACTAAGCCTGAGGGAAGCGTTCCATCTAAAAAGCAAGAGTTTGACATAGAATCATCTAACATGACGATTTCCTGCCCGTTTGCCCTTAGGAAACTCATATTGGAAAAGGCCACGAGGGCTGGAGCGGATATAAAGCTCTGGATTGTCGTGAGGGCTGGCGAAGTGCCGACAGGGATATTGGCAGACATCACTTTCTCCACGATTTTCGGTGAGGAGTACAAGATCACTGGCATCCCGTTCATTAATTTTGAGAAGAAGGGGTCATATTATCATGTGAGCGATGGGGGATTTTTTGAATTTCCCTCTGACATCATGAGTTCAGCGGTTGTAAGTATTTCAAAATATGTGATCGGGAACACTCCGCTTGAGCCTGAGAAAAGCAGTGAGGCGGACGGAAACTGGAGCAGGTATATTAACGATGTCGAACTGATGGATAACATAATGTCAATGAGTAGCGTGGAGGAAATATTCAATTATTTAACTGCTCTTGCACAAGTCAATGAACCAATTGTGACCGAAGAATTGATGGAATTAGTGAAAAAAAAGAAGGAGGGGGAGAGACTGTATGGGAATAATTATGCTTCGTGCGTAGAAGACTTAAGAAAATTCTTTGGCTTTGATACAAACGAGGATCAGGGGACTGAGAAAGCTGAATCTATGAAGCAGCTTTATTGCAGGAATTGTGGGAAAGAAATCAAACATTCCGAGGCGACATTCTGTCCATTCTGTGGCGCAAAGGTCAAGGAAGGGGAATAAAGGAACTGCCTGAAACCCCGTGAATAAGACTTTATGACTTGGGTAATATCGTAAATAGTATATGGCATAGAAGAAATGAGGGGTATGGGATGTACTGTTGGAAATGTGGGGCATTGATTGAAGATGGAGCTAAGTTTTGTGAGAGATGCGGTTCGGAAGTCGATGATATAAAAGAAGATTTAGGCAACGAAGCTTTAAAAGAGGATATCGCGGAAGAACCCATGCCAAATAGCGGTATTTCCACAACCGAGAATTATCCTGGGAAAAAAGCCCGGATAGGTATCTTGCTGGGTCTGGCTGCTCTAATTTCAGTGTTGATTCTGATTTTGCATAGGGGACACAATGAAGGCATTGGAAGAGACAGTCATTCTGAGGGTATAGCCGCCCCTGCAGTTTCAGCAAGGGGTATCACAGAGGAAATAAGCGCTCCGGCCCAACCGGCAAGAGCTGCCACGGCAGATCCGGGCGGCACTTCGCATATTGAAATGCCAAAATACTCATTCAATAACGATATCTGGAATTTTCGGGGGATGAGTGTTCTCAAATTCAAGGAAAATTATGGGGATATTCTGGAATTTCAGCATAATGACCGCTATGGGGCCGAGGTACCTGGATCAGATTATTATTTGTACTATATCGCAAGCGGGTACGATTATGATGACGGAATGAGTTTCCTTTTGGATGATGACAAGGCAAATATAGTCATGGGGGATATCAGGGACTTGATTAACGGATACGATGACAAGCTTTCCCCGGAAGAATTTGGCAGAGCCATTCAGCCTGATGGGGGAGCACCCACAGAATGTACAATAGAGGGAAGCGGAGGCACAGCTTATTACGTGGCCTATTCAAAGTTCGCCAAGATATTATTTGACAGCGATGCGGATGGGTATTTAGATACAAGGATTGATATCAGCTTGGACAACTCTGATTGTATTGAACCCGATTCCTTTGCGTGGCTTTATTTGAAGAATGACTTTGCTGGAGAATGTGGGGACGGCTTGAAATGGCAGATTTCTGAAAAAAATAACGACAGTACTCTATATATAAGCGGTACCGGGGCGATGGATGACTTTACTTTTGATGATGGAGAGGACGGATATGTAGATATTCCATGGTTTGACAAGAAGGAATCAATAAGGAAGGTTGTGATTCAGGACGGGGTGACTAGCATAGGAGATACGGCGTTTGCTTACCTTGCGATGACAAGCATTGAAATTCCTGATAGCGTACAGGAGATAGGCGACAGCGCCTTTATGTATTGCACTGATCTGAAAAACCTGTATATTCCGAATGGAATAAGGTCTTTGGGGAGAGAGGTATTTTGGGGGTGCTATTCTTTGGAAAGCATCCGTATTCCGAGGTCACTAAAAAGCATAGGGGAAAGCGCATTTTTCTATGATTCCGATTTGACCCGCATATTATATGAGGGAGCGATTGCTGATTGGGAGCAGATATCTATAGCTGACGGTAATGAGGCGATTTTCAATGCTACAAAGTATTATTCACCATCCCCGTCTCTTGAGTCTGCAGCAGGTAACAGGAATGATTTTGAGGAAACGGATGAATATGAAGTCAGGGATTTGGTTAGAAGATATTATGAGAATCTTCAGAATGGCAGAATAGAGGATTCGGTAAAGTGCTTGACTCCAGAGCTCCAAGAACAATATTCAATAGGGGTTGAGGTCGGAAAGAGGGTCGATGAGTATTTTGGCCTGTCAGATATTCCCTATTCAAATCCTGCGCTGGGAGCCATTCTTTCCTATTCGCTGTATGGCTATAGATTAGTCGTAGACGGCATATCCTTGAACGAATCGGGAACTGAGGGCAATTATTATGTGGTGGTATATGCAGAAGATCAAAATGACAAGGTTGCCACATTTTCAGGCAAGGTAACAAAAGTTGGGGAGGATTGGTATATTTCTTATTGATCTATAGACTGAACAAAGCCCACGGGATTCCATCATAGATTGTGGAATTCCGTGGGCAGTATTTTTGCTTTTTGATTTTTGGCTAAGGCTTGATTGTCAGGCGAAATAAAGATAATCTAATTCGAATAGATTTTGCATTATTTCACTTTCAATTTGCCCTTGACGACCTTGTCGTTATCATAGAGATGGGCTTCGATCGTGGTCTTGCCGGCGCCTTTTATCGTGATCATCCCGCTCACGGTGTCGATCGCGGCGACCCCGGGATTGCTGCTGCTCCAGCTCTTCACGGAAAGGTTCGCTGCGGCAGGGTCCTTGAAATATTTTTTCGCCTCGAAGGGGGCGGCGCTCAAGCTGGATTTGGGAAATTTCAGCTTTGTTTTCCCGATGACTGTGAGATTCAGCTTGCCGACCTCCGCTCCATCGGCGGAATAGGCCGTGACCACGGCAGTGCCCTTTTTCTTGGCGTCCACCTCATTACCCTCGATTTTCGCGACCTTTTTATTGCTGGTTTCATAGCGCGCAGGCAGCGGGTTCATCCCATTAAAGACATATTCCGATAACTCCAGATCCTCTCCCTTCATCATCGTGCGGGTGAGATTCATGTAATCGATTGCAGGGGCAGCAGTAGTCGTGCCTGATTGACCATTTGATTGGTCGTTATTAGAAGAATTTTGGCTGCTATTAGAATCGCTCTGGCTGCCGCTTGAATTCTGGCCATTATTTGTGGCTGCATTATAGAAATTTTTTTCCCATTTGAGAATCGTCCCGGTCAGGCCGTCTATCTCGTACTCATATTTTGCGCCACTAGAAGTGAACTCGACCTCATAGACGGTCCTCCCGTCCTCGTCATCTTGTTCGGCTTTCACGAGAGTGACATTCTGGGGATTTATTTCCGCTTCGTCAAAGGCCGCCTTTTTCGCCGCCTCGATTCCTACAAGCGATCCGCCGCCGGTGGGTTTAGTTATTATCTCCTTTTCCTTATTCAAGATCTTTCCGTCAGAAACAGCGATCTCATATCCGTATTTGTAGCCCCCGGAATTGAATTCTATGTCGTGGATCCGGACGCCGTTCTCAGTGTCGATCTCATTCTTAGTCAAAGAAATCTCGCTTTCCTTTAATTTTGCGTCCTTTAGTGCGGCTGTCTGCGCCTCGGCAGCGCTTAAATCGTAAATAAAGTAGGCCGCATCGTCCTCAATTGCCTGGGACTGTCCCTCTATCGGGGCTGCTTCCATGATTTCTATTTGGGCTGCGTTTGCTGTGAGCTGTCCTGCTGAGACCGCAAGGGCGATTCCTGCTATGATGGCTTTTCTTCTTATCAACATATTTTTTCCTCCTTCAAAATAAGCTATACTCATAGCTTGGATAATACACAGAATCTGCTGAAATCAAAGTCCGTGGATTCTGAATACTTACAATTAATTATTATAAGGCGCAAAGCTTAAATTAAAATTAGAATATCTCTAATTTTCGTTTAAGCTTTGCATGATAGGATGTGGACATCTGAAAAATGAAAGGAACGAAATGAGGATATTATTTGCCGAAGACGAGGCCGACTTGAATACGATTGTCACCAAGAAGCTGACTCAATCGGGTTTCAGCGTCGATAGCTGCTTTGATGGGAAGGAAGCCATGGAGTACCTCGATATGATGGATTATGATGCCGTAGTTTTGGACATAATGATGCCGAGGGCGGATGGCTACCAGGTCCTTAAATTCATCAAGGACTCCGGGAAAAACGTCCCTGTCCTATTCCTGACCGCCAAAGACGCTGTGTCGGAGCGGGTCAGGGGGCTGGATAGCGGGGCCCATGATTATTTGGTGAAGCCTTTTTCATTGGAAGAATTGGTCGCCAGAGTGAGAGCCATGATAAGGACTAATCATGGAGCCTCAGCTAGCGTCTTGGAGTATAAAGACCTGTTAGTGGACTTAAGCGCTCATACGGTAAATAGAGCTGGCAGATTCATCGCCCTTTCAGCAAAAGAATTCCAGCTTTTGGAATATCTTCTATTAAATAAGGGAAAAGTCCTTTCAAAAGAACAGATAGAGAACCATATATGGAATTTTGATTATGAAGGAGGTACGAATGTTGTAGAGGTATACATTAGTTATTTAAGGAAGAAGATTGATGGAGACTTTGATGAAAAACTGATCTGTACCGTTCGCGGGGCTGGATATGTCATTCGGTAAAGGGCCTCAAAGGCCGGGCGAGCCATGCAATGAAGGAAATAAAAAATCTGCTGCTCCATCGAATAAGGTATTTGAGTGGGTGAATAAAAAATATTCCAGAGGCTCCCTTGGGTTGAAAATGGCCTCGGTATTCCTCTTATCCCAGATGACAATCATCATAGCGACCTTGATCCTCTTCATGCTGGTCAGTTCATCGGTCATGAAGAAGACGATAAGGAGCTTTTTGTTGAGCGCAGTCGATTCAAACACGAATAAGCTGGAGTATGTGGCAGAAAGCGAATATGAGGAAGAGAAGAGCCATGAGGAGGACATCTTCATTGAGTACAATAGAGGGTATCTGAAGATTGATGAGGACTATCTTGATGTCATCAATGAGGTGGAGATAGCAATCTATTCTGAAGAGGGGAAGATGCTTTATGGAAGAAACCCAATCGCCAAGGCAATGGAGGGAGGGGATGTGCTTCAATCCCGGATTTATCCATATGAGTATCATGGAATGGACTACTATGTCTACGATCGCAGGATAAATAGCATCCCAGGCCTCTGGATAAGAGGAGTCGTGCCCCTGACCATGGAGAGAGATCAGATATCTGACATCCTGCGCCTTATGGCGGTGTTCTTCCCGATGATTGCATTGATTTCAGTGCTCATAAGCTTGCTTGCGACCTATAATTGGCTAAGACCGATTCAAAGGATTGAAGAGGCCGCAGTACGGATCTCCGGAGGTGAGGACCTCAAGGAAAGGATAAGGACCGGAAAAGGGGACGATGAGCTGATCCGGCTCTCCCGAGCCTTTAATGATATGCTGGACAGGCTGGAAGCCTCTTTTGAGTCCGAGAAAAGGTTCACATCTGATGCTTCCCATGAGCTCCGGACGCCGATGGCTGTGATCATGGCTCAGCTAGAGCTTACTCTGGAAGAGGACAGGGACATTGAAGAATACAAGGGGGCTCTCAGGATGATAGAGCGGCATGGGAAGCGGATGAATAAGCTGATAAACGACATGCTGTCCTATACCCGGCTCAACACAAGGAAAGAGGACTATCCGATGGACGGGATTGATTTATCAGAATTGGTTAGGTCCCTTTGTGAGGATATGAAGCTATAGCAGTCCAGGGGATAAGCCTCGAATCTGAGATTGAAGATGGGATCTTTATCAAAGGGAATCAGGTCCTCTTAGTGAGACTCTTGCAGAATTTGATCGACAACGCATATAAGTACGGCAGGCAGGACGGTCATATCTGGGTCAGCCTCAATAAGGATGATAGCGCGGTCTATTCCGCTAAAGATGGGCTGGGCAGCGGTAAGCTTCAAGGAAAGTGCGTTTTATCGGTCAGAGATGATGGGATCGGGATTGACCAATCTGAGAAAGAGAAGATCTTTGAGAGGTTCTATAGAAGCGATGCCTCCAGGAGCAGAGGGGGCGACTTCAGGCAGGGGAACGGCCTGGGGCTGTCTATAGTCATGAAGATCGCTGAAATGCATAAAGCAAGGCTTGGGGTGGCGAGCAGTGAGGCCGGGAGCTGCTTCACAGTATATTTCCCCGAAGCATGGTAAAGATTGGATATCAGATGCGTTTTCTGTATAATATTAAATATTTTTAGGACATAAAGTCCTAAAGGAGGGATTTATGAAAAACTTAAAAGACATTAACTTAAAGAGATATAGCACAGTTTTTGCCGTGGCTTTGATGGCAGTCGTGCTTTTGGCGATTTGTGCCGGCGCTGCAAAGCAGACCCTGGCTAAAAATGCTTCGATTGATGCCAATACGGCCTCGAACTTTGCCTATTTGGATGCCGGAGTGGATATATCTGAGATTACGGCCTCGAACGTGATAAGCTCATATGAGAATGGGAAGAATGTTTACAGGGTTGCTTTCCAGGCCAGAGGCTTCAATTTTGCCTATGTTGTGAATGCCTTGGATGGGACAATTATTAATAAGGCATTTGAGAAGGCCGCTAACGCTTCTTCCGCAGCATCAGGGGCTATTCAAGGGGCTGCTTCACAGGCTAAGACCCAGCAAGCCCTGGCGCAGCAAAAAGCGGCAGCAGCGTCTGCTCAGGCGGCAGCAGCAAAGGCAGCGGCTGCCCAGGCTTCAAAGGCGGCCGCGGAAAAAAGCGCCTTGAACGCGGGAAACGGCTATATAAGCGTAGACCAGGCAAAGGCAATCGCTCTCCAAAAGGCAGGGCTCAAAGAAAAGGACGTGACCTTCTCTAAAGCCAAGCTGGAGAATGACGATGGCAAGAAAGAATATGACATAGAGTTCTATAGGGGAGGCTATGAGTACGAATATGAGATAGATGCC
>JAGBNY010000076.1 GCA_017634175.1 Lachnospiraceae bacterium | reverse complement strand
TGAAATAGCGGATGTTTGTGAAAAGAAAAAGATTGCGCTGATGATGGATGAGTGTTTCAATGGACTCACAATCGAAGACAGCGATGAAAGTATACGTTATCTAGTGAATAGCAATCGCTATTTAATGATAGCGGATGCTTTTACAAAGCGTTTCGCCATCCCCGGACTCAGGCTGGGATATCTTTTTTCTTCCAATGAAGAATGGATGGGGAAAATGAGAGAAATCCAAACAGAGTGGAGCGTATCTTCTTTAGCGCAAATAGCAGGTGTAGAAGCTTTGAAAACGCCCGATATTTATCTAAAAAAATCGAGGGAATTGATTAAGCGGGAAAGAGGATATCTCGTAAATGAACTTAAGAAAATGAATTTCAGGGTCTATCCCGGGATTGCGAATTTCATTTTGTTTGAGACGGAGAAAGAAATATTTCAGCCGTTATTTGTGGAAGGGATACTGATCAGGCACTGTGGAAATTACATGGGGCTCGATGACAATTTTTACAGAGTGGCAGTGAAGCCGCATGAAGAGAATGTGGTTTTGACAGAGGCCTTGAAGAGAATATGCGAGGCAGAGTGAATCTTGCAAACGGGTGATATTTACTGCTTTCAAGCAAGCTTGGGCAGTAAATATCACCTGATTTTGGAGGTTCTGAATAGTTACGATATTTATATAATAATAAGGAGGCAATTATGAAGATCAAGAAAGCGATTATCCCTGCGGCGGGACTTGGCACCAGATTTTTGCCGGCTACAAAGGCGCAGCCCAAAGAGATGCTGCCGATAGTGGATAAGCCCACGATTCAATATATTGTGGAAGAGGCCGTGGAGAGCGGCATAGAGGACATCGTGATAGTGAACGGGCGGAACAAGGGCTCGATCGAGGATCATTTTGACAGGTCGGTTGAGCTTGAATTGGAGCTTGAGAATAAGGCCAATAATGAAGCTTTAGAAATGGTGAAATCGATATCCGAAATGGCGAATATTTACTTCATCAGGCAGAAGAAGCCCTTGGGGCTGGGGCATGCTGTGCTTTCGGCTCAGAAATTCATCGGGAGCGAGCCATTTGCGGTTCTCTTAGGTGATGATGTGGTCGTGTCCAAGACTCCGGCTTTGAGGCAGATGATAGATGTTTTCAATGAGTACCATTCCAGTATCTTGGGGGTGCAAAAGGTTCCGCATGAGCTCACTTACCAGTATGGAATCGTTGGGGGGAAGGCGGTGGATGAGCGGGTTTATAAGGTGAAGGACTTGGTGGAGAAGCCGCCGGTCGATGAGGCGCCTTCGGATATCGCGATTCTCGGAAGGTACATCCTGACAGCGGATGTATTTGGGTTTTTGGAAAGCCAGGAAAAGGGCGCGGGGGGAGAAATCCAGCTCACGGATGCGTTAAAGAGGATGGCGCGGGAAGAGGCGGTCTATGCCTACGATTTCAAGGGGCATCGCTATGACTGCGGCTCGAAAATGGGCTTTTTGCAGGCCAGCATCGAATTCGGTCTCAGGCGGCCGGAATTACGGGAGGGCCTGGAGGCTTATATAAAGAAACTGGCCGGCGATATAGATGCGGCGATAGATTACGATTGATATGGAGTTCAGGGCAAAAATATTTGAAGAGCTTTCAAGCTGTGAAGTGTATGAAATCCTGAAGGCAAGAGCGAAAATCTTTGTTAAGGAACAGGGGATAACGTATGTTGACGAAGATGACGTCGATTACCGAAGCCTGCATTGTTTTTTCTGGGAAAATGGCGAGGTGAGAGGATATTTGAGGGCTTATGCCGATGAGAAGCACGGACGCTCTGTGAATATCGGAAGAGTCCTCACCATAAATCATGGGCAAGGGCTTGGAACTGAGCTCATGAGACGGAGTATCTCCTGCATCGCGGAGAAGATGAAATGCGACAGGATTAGGATGGATGCCCAAAAGCATGCTGTCCCGTTTTATGAAAGATTAGGTTTTACTGTCACCTCTGGTGAATACTTAGAGGAAGGCATTGTTCACGTTGATATGGAGCTGGTTGTAAAGTCAAAAGTTTAAGGTGCGACAAATCCTAGCCTTGGCCGAAAGATTGTACAGAAATCAGGTTTAGAATCTTGGCGGCAAAGGCGGGGCAAGATGACGATTATTTTAAGACGATCTGCTTCAAAACGGTGTCCCTGCCGCCTACTATCCTGCCCTTGGTGCTTCCGCAGCAGGGGCAGCGGTAATCATTTTGCTTATTGGGATTGTAATGGCCGCCGCATCCCAGACACTCGGTCTCCACGGGGACTTCCTCCACATTCAGGACAGAGCCTTCCAGCAGGGTGCCCTTGGAAGCCTCTGGATAATATTTAATAAGGTAATCAGTCAAGAGCCCGGTGAGGGCTCCGACTTGGAGACGGATCTCGCTGACACGTAAGCCGTTCTCGGGCACGCCCTGAGCTTTTGCGCTTTCTGAAGCGAGATTTACTATTCTTATCAGACTGCTCATCTCATGCATTGCAGGGATCTCCAAAGTTAAAATTATTCCGCCTGTGCGATTGGAAGCACCTATAAATGTTTCCGGCCCGCGCCCAAAGGCCCGCAAAGTAAGCGCTTCGCACTCTACTGTCCATTATCGTGGGCTGTTTGCTCGTTTTGAGAGTGGGTTGCTCGGATAATATCAGTTTTGATTGCGATAGATCGCATCAAAACCGATATTATTCGGCAGCAGAACAGGTGGAAATTATTGCAATTATAATATTTGTTATAGGGTATGTCAACTGCTTGCGAAGCGCAGATTTGCGAGGTGGGGGGTTGAATGGTTACGGAGGGCGGTGCTGTGAAGCATAATGAGGCGGGTAAATTAGGAGCGGAGAATGGCATGAAAAAAGCATTTTTAGATAAAGAACATATTGGGAAAGATCTGCTTTCTGCCTTGCGGGAGGAAGGGCATTTTGTTTCGGCTGATTGCGGGGGCAATGGGAAATGCGGTAAATGCAAGGTTCGAATCATAGCGGGGGAGGCTGGTTCTTCGGATGCAGGCGCTGCTTCCGGACTGACCGAAGCTGAAAGGCAGGCTTTAAGCGAGAAAGAGATAGAGCAGGGATGGAGGCTGGCCTGCAGGGCGATTCTGATGTCTCCCGCCATGATTGAGATTCCGGGTGGAGCGGAAGAGCAGATAGTGGCAGGGACTGAATTTCTTGGGAGTCTGGGGGCGGCTCAGCAGGTGAATCAAGCTAGAGAGATTTCTGAGAGAGGGGTTCAAGACGGCAGTGGATTGGATGAAAATCTTTCCGGCAAAAGGAATGGGTCCGCTCCAAAGCTTCCTGTAAAGATTGCGGTGGATATAGGCACCACGACTATTGCCGCCGCCTTGCTGCAAAGAGAGCGATGGGCGGGGGGCGATAATCGGGGTGCCTTGTTGCAAAGAGAGCGGCGGACGGGGGTTGCTTCACAGTCATCCGACCGCAGCAGCGTGCTTTGCGAAAAGGTGGCGGCCTGCGTCAATCATCAGCGTTCCTTCGGGGCTGACGTGATTTCCCGGATAGACGCTTCAAATAAGGGTAATGGCGAAAAGCTTCAAAGCCTTGTCTTGAAAGACCTCGAGGATCTGGCAATAAAGTTGGGGGTGGAAGCCGAAGCTTTTGCGGATCCTGAAAGGGTGCAGTTTGTGATCTCTGCGAATACTACGATGCAGCACTTGCTGCAGGGATTATCCTGCGAGACTCTCGGAGTCGCGCCTTATGCTCCGGTGGATATCTCCTTGCATAAGTACAGGAATATGGTTATGCTGCCCGGGATCACTACTTTTGTTGGAGCGGACATAGTTAGCGGTATAGTTTCTTCGGGGATGGACTTGAGCGATGGGATCTGCCTGCTGGTGGACCTGGGCACGAATGGGGAAATGGTCATTGGGAATAAGGATAAGCTTCTCTGCGCCTCGACTGCGGCGGGACCCGCTTTCGAGGGCGGCAACATAAGCTGCGGCATTGCGGGGATCCCTGGCGCGATCAGTTCCGTGGAGATAGCGGACGGGCAAACGAGGATACGAACTCTGGGAAACAAGCCCCCGATAGGCATTTGCGGGACGGGAGTGTTGGAAACGGTTTACGAATTATATAAGAATGAGATAATAGATGATACGGGACTCATGGATGATGAGTATTTTGACGAGGGCTTTTTGCTGCAAGATGGAATCGTATTCACGGCTCAGGATGTGAGGGAGGTGCAGCTTGCGAAATCGGCAATCAGGGCGGGCCTCGAGGTGCTATTAAAAGAGTATGGGGCTGGATACGGGGATGTGGCAAGGATTTATCTGGCCGGAGGCTTTGGTGAGAAGATAGATAGGGACAAGGCGATCGGGATAGGCATCCTTCCCGAAGAATTCCGGGGGAAGATAGAAGCGATTGGGAATAGCTCCCTGGCGGGGGCCATGATGTATGCAAGCGACCCCTCGCTTTCAGAGCGATTCCAAAGGGCTGCAGAAACCGCGCAGGAAGTGGCGCTGGCAGAGAATAGGCTTTTCAATGAACTATATATGGAATACATGATGTTTGAGTGAGGGATAATTAAAGCGGTCGGGGGAGGCGGCCAAAATACTGGGTTCTTTTTAAGAAAAAATCACTCCATCTCGACTGTATCAGCTTTTTTTATGGCATTTTTCGGTCATTTCTCACCGCTTTATTCGCCATATAATTTGAAAATCGAGTGTTTCGCAGACGTTTTAAGATGTTTTATTACCAAAATATTACCACGGGCTGATTTTATTACCAGCCCGTGATTACGATATTTTATCCATATAGCAGTACCTCTTTGCTCCAAACCCCATTTTCCAAGATCACCCGATTTTTCTGCTCTCAAATCTGCTTTCTGTTCCTATGACAATATTAACTGGTCTGCTTTTGACGGAACGAATGGACTTGTAAGCCTAAGCTGTTAAAGCTGCCAAATCATTCAATTCATCTTTTACTACAATATAACAACCATAGTCACTATCATCCTGTGATGTCCCATCGGCAAATGAGCCGAACAGATATATCTTTACAGGTGATATAGTCTCAACGAAAACATCTTTGATTTGCTCAATCTCTCGCTCTATCATCACTACTGCACCATCTTTTGTTATATTATCTCCAAAAACTCCTCCGGTGTTATTGCCTTAACCTTGGATTTTTCATAATCGGTAATGTTTCGTGTAACGATATAATCAGCTCCGCAGGCATAAGCACATTCATCCTGCAAGCAATCCTCCACATCCGAGAAATCTTCTCGTTGTAATGCCCTGTCTATGCTAATACCATCAATCCCGACGACAGTTGCAAGTTTCATATAGTCTCTAAGCATCTCTCTTCTATCCTTCACAGAAAAGTCCTTACGAAGAATATAGAAAGCATTCATAACCGAATGAGCAGCAATAAAGCCAGTAACTTCCTTCTTCTTGCACATTTGCATGATTTTATCAGCACCATCGAAAAATGATTCTCTTTCAGTAAGGAAGTCGAGCATAACATTTGTGTCAATTAAAATCTTCATACTCCATACTTCTCCTCTCGATATTCCGCAAGTTCTTTATCGTAATCAAGGTTCGGTACAGGTTTTATTTTTTTCCTCAAATTATCATATGCTCTTTCTCTCTCTGTTAAATCATCATCTTCGATTGATATGTTGTATACCTTAAATAACGAAATAAACCCTACAAGCTGTTCCTCGTTCATATTATCCAATATTTTGTGAGCCATTTCTCTTGTACTCATAGTCACCAAGCCTCCATCAATTCTTTTTTTCATCAAAATCATCAGGCACATCTATCTTCAAATTTTTCAAATAATAGAAAGCCTCCATCCTTTCACTGGAATCCTGAGCGCACTCACTCCTTATTTCCATGCGAATTGATTTCATATAATTGATTACCATTGGAATCTGTTCCTCCGGAAACTGTTTTATCATCTGTATGGCTTCTGCTCTCAATGCACTCATATTGAACACCGCCTTTCTTTTTCTTTATTATACTCTCAAAATCCCATATTATCAACGAAAATCATATCTTGTTCACAGCACCGCTCTCAGCTATTCCGCTCATATCTTCCTGTCGCTTTACAGCATCGGCAAGTTCGTCCACATCCTTCATCGCCTTCCACTTCGGGTTGCCCTCGCCTGTCCCATATCCGAACAGATAAGATGCTCCATCTAATATATCGACCACGGCGACCGCAATGGCAAGATACTCCTCCTTCATCTCCTGAAAAGATTTATCTGATAACGTAACATTGCCGGACATCAGCTGTCCGGCAACATCTTTCATTACATCCCTCATTTCCTGGACTTCTCCGATAATCCGAAGCATCCGTTCTCTGGTAACGGCTACAACCACCGATGATAAAGTCCTTCTTCAT
>JAGBNY010000075.1 GCA_017634175.1 Lachnospiraceae bacterium | reverse complement strand
TCTGGGTCCGGCCGCAGCCATGCCCGCCGCTTCATCAGCTCCTGCCGCCTGCTGCTCCTGCAATGCTGCAGCCGCTGCAGCCGCAGCGGCCGCCCTCTGCTCCCTCTCGGCAATCGCCTGATTAGCTATCACCTCATCGTCCTGGGGATGGAGCTGCGCCCTGTCGGCGTAGACCCTATTAAGGCTCTCAGACATCGCTCCTATGAGCTTGGTATTCAAATCCCTCACATTGATTATCGCAGAAGAAAGGATATCCTGGATATCGGCCAGTGCCCCATCTGTGTACTGCATTGCAGAGTAGGTGATGCCCTGAGCCTGCTCCTCAGCCGCCCTAAGCCCTGCCTCAGCCTGTTCCAGAGCCTGCCTCTCGATCTCTTCAGCCTTTCTATAGGCCTCCTGCATGATAACGTTCTGGCTGGTCATCTGACTCCTGCGAGACTCAGCATCCTGGATCAGCTTCGCAGCCTGCTCCTGGGCATTAACCAGGATGGCCTCCTTTTGGCTGATTATCTTTTGATATTTCTTGACCTCATCAGGTATCCTTTCCTTCAGCTCTGCTATCAGATCCTCTATCTCGTCTCTCTCCACAAGTATCTTTGTCTTCGAAAAGGCGGCATATGGACAGCTTTGGATATATTCCTCCAACTCCTCTATGCCCTGCTCAATTTTTGTGCTCATTGCCTGATTTCCCTCCAGCCAGTTTTATCTGATATTTCCTATACATCCTTTCTGCCACTAAATCCGGAACGAATCTGCCTATATCTCCGCCATACCTGGCCACTTCCTTAACGGTAGTAGACGATAGATAGGCATACTCCAAGCTGGTTGCAAGAAAGACCGTATCAATGGTCGGAAGCAGCGCCCTATTTGTCTGGGCTATCTGCATTTCATATTCATAATCCGAAACAGCCCGAAGCCCCCTTATCATGACATCCGTTCCTATCTTCTTCGCATAATCAACCGTCAAGCCAGAAAAGGAGTCTATAGTAACATTCTCAAAAGGAGCACATACCTCTGCCAGCATATTAACACGTTCATCAACCGAAAACAACGGATTCTTCGATGAATTAGTCAGGACAGCAACCGTGAGATGGTCGAACATCCTGCTTGCTCTGTCTATGATGTCGAGATGCCCCCTTGTCACCGGGTCAAAGGAGCCTGGATAAATTGCGTTTGCCATAGCTAAAATACCTTAGCGAGTCTTCCTCAAAAATAAATGCCTGTTATTCCGATAGAGTTTATCCTTGAAAACTTCATATCCCATTTCCTGTACATATGAGAAGTCTGTCTCTCTGGACGCTTCTATTATTATCAAGGTATCCGAATCCGCCGTCTTTGATTCCCTAAGCACATCCAGTACCTTCTTTTCCAATCCGGATTTATAGGGAGGATCCACGTAAATCATATCGAACCTGCCCTTATTTTCCAAGCTGTAAAGCGCGGACCTCCAATCAGAGGTTATGACCTGCGCCCTATCAGTCAAATGCGTGAATTCGAGATTTTCCCAAATCACCTTCACCGCATCCCTGGAATTATCCACGAAAACAGCACGGTCCGCATCCCTGCTCAAAGCCTCAATCCCTATGGAGCCGCTGCCCGCAAAGAGATCCAGAAAGGAAGAGCCAGGTACCCTCATCTGTATGATATTGAACAGCGTCTCCTTCACTATGTCCTGAGTAGGCCTGGTCTCTTCACCGCTCCTGGTCTTGAGCTTTAGATGCCTGGCGCTTCCAGCAATAACTCTCATATAAATCTCCTAAATCATTCATTATATAGCGGCAGGATAACAAGGTCAAGCTTTGGTGCCTTTGCCGTCCCTATGACTAGTCTTTATATCGGTCAGCGGCATCTGACTCCCCCCTCGCTCGATCGTCCTCTCATCGGCAAAATTCATCAGGTACACGGCCTCTATTGAATCCTCCGGAGATAGCTTCATCCCACGGACTCCAACCGCTCCCTTCTTCTTTTCAGGGATCTCTTCCAGGCTGAATCTGAGGAAGTACCCGTCCTTGCTTTGGAGCAGCACCTGTCTCTCCCTTTCGTCAGGGACACAGACAAGGGTAAGTTCGTCTCCCGGAGAGAGCTTGGTGGCAGCGATAGACCGCTTTTGCACATCGAACTCAGCCCCATCAACGAACTTCATCATCGCCATTTTTGAAACAAAGAGAAGCTTCGATGAGTAAACCTCAGCAGCAGACCTCACTTCCACTATCCTGTTCTTGGTGCTGTCATAGAGGGAGACATTATCTATCGGAACCCCCTTGTCCCGAAGCTTTGTCAATGGGAGATCCTTTATCTTCACGCTGAACATTGTCCCATCTTCGGTAAACACAAGGATCTTCCCGGTATTCTTGACCTTTATGCAATATTTATTGTCGGTCAGTACAGCCTCTGTGTTCCTTTCATAGGTCTGAGTATCTATAGTCCTGGCATAACCAAAGCGGTCCATGACAAAATAGACATCCATCTCCTCCTCTGGCTTCTCCACAAAGACGGCAGCGGCGGCATCCTCTATCTGTGTCTTCCTTTCCACCGCATAGGATTTCTTGAATTTATCCAGATCGGACATTATGACCTTTCGCATGGAATCAGGGTTCTTCAAGAGATCCTCGTACCTTTCAATGGCTTTCAAGGTCTCCTCATGCTCCTTATTCAGGGCTTCTATCTCGAGACCAATCAGGCGGACAAGCCTCATGTCCAAAATCGCATTCGCCTGATTCAAGGTAAAATGCAGGGACGCAGCGTCCTTTCTATCCCTCTCAGATTTGAATTTAATCCCATCTGTCACGCCGTCCGTAAGGCAGGCCACAGCCTGTTCCCTCTTCTTCGAGCCCCTGATTATGGCGATTATGAGGTCGATGCAGTCGGCGGCCCTGATCAGGCCCTCCTGAATTTCCTTCCTCTCCAGTTCTTTATTCAGAAGGGAGGTATATTTCCTCGTATTTATCTCATATAGGAAGCCTGAATGTGCGGAGAGGATTGCTTTAAGCCCCATTGTCTCCGGCCTGCCCTCGCTCACCGCGAGCATATTCACGCCAAAGGTGTCCTCCAGCTTGGTCTTTGTATAGAGAAGATTCTTGATATTCTCTAAATCGGCGTTCTTCCTGCACTCTATGACTATCCTGATGCCCTCTTTCGAGGACTGGTTGGAGATATCCGTGATATCGGAGGTCTTCCTGGACTCCACGAGCCCGGCCACGTCCGACATGAATTTCATTATGCCGGAGCCCACCATGGTGTAAGGAATCTCTGTCACCACGAGATTCGTTTTACCGCCCTTGGTGCTTTCTTCCACGACCTTTCCCCTGATCCTGATCTTCCCCACTCCGGTCTCATATATGTCTTTTAAGTCCCGCTTATTGACCACGATTCCGCCGGTCGGAAAGTCCGGTCCCTTAATGATCTCAAGGAGCTTTTCTGTCGTGATATTGGGATTCTTGAGGTAGGCCTTCTCAGCCTCGATCACCTCCCCGATATTGTGCGGAGGCGAGGAGGTCGCCATTCCAACCGCTATCCCCTCTGAGCCATTTATCAGGAAATTCGGCACCTTGACCGGCAGGACCTCCGGCTCCCTCTCCGTCTCATCGAAGTTCGGAATGAAGTCCACAGTATTCTGATCTAAATCCGATAAAAAGGCCTCTTCTGTGAATTTTTCCAGCTTCGCCTCTGTATAACGCATCGCAGCGGCCCCATCTCCCTCAATGGAGCCGAAATTCCCGTGCCCGTCCACCAGGATCCTTCCCTTTTTGAAGTCCTGAGCCATGACCACTAGGGCGTCATAAATGGAACTGTCGCCATGGGGATGGTATTTTCCCATTGTATCCCCCACTATACGGGCGCATTTACGATAAGGCCTGTCGCTCCTTAGACCCAGTTCCCTCATGTCATAGAGGGTGCGCCTTTGCACGGGCTTCAGACCGTCCCTTATATCGGGCAGCGCCCTGGCAATGATCACGGACATCGCATAATCTATATAGGATTTCTGCATTATTTCCGAGAATTCTGTGCTAATAATGTTGCCTTCAATCGCCATTTATCAACCTACCTCTTCAAACATCAAGTATTGCGTCCTTTGCATGGGAGTATATGAATTCCTTCCTTGGAGCCACCTCATTCCCCATCAATAGCTCTGTAATGGATGAGGCCAGCCGGGCATCGTCTATCGAAACCTGCCTGAGCTTTCTTCTCTCGGGGTCAAGCGTCGTCTCCCACAACTGCTCCGCGTCCATCTCTCCAAGACCCTTGTATCTCTGCAAAGTGAAGCTCCCCTTATGGGTCTTCCTGTATTTGTCGAGAGCCCTGTCATCGTACAGATACTCTTCCTTGCCCTTGCTGGGCTGCGCCTTATAGAGAGGGGGCATTGCTATGTAAACGTGCCCCTCAAAAACAAGCTCCGGCATAAAGCGGTAAAAAAGAGTGAGGAGCAGGGTGGCAATGTGGGCCCCGTCCACGTCGGCATCCGCCATTATTATTATCTTATCATATCTAAGCTTAGAGATATCAAAGTCCTGCCCATAGCCCTCCGAAAAGCCGCAGCCGAAAGCGTTTATCATTGTCTTAATCTCCGCATTCGCAAGCACCTTGTCAATGGACGCTTTCTCCACGTTCAGGATCTTCCCCCTGATGGGGAGAATGGCCTGAAACATCCTGTTCCTCGCTGTCTTTGCGGAGCCCCCCGCGGAATCCCCCTCCACTATGAAGATCTCGCACTTCGAGGCGTCCCTGGATTCGCAGTTGGCAAGCTTTCCATTGGAGTCGAAAGAGTACTTTTGCTTGGACAGCATATTCGTCTTGGCTTTCTCTTCGCTCTTCCTTATCTTTGCGGCTTTCTCGGCAGATGAAAGCACCGCTTTTAGTACATCTATGTTCCTGTCAAAATAAAGCTGGACCTCGTCAGATGTCACCTTGCCCACCGCCCTGCTGGCGTCCTGATTATCGAGCTTGGTCTTGGTCTGCCCCTCGAACCTGGGGTCCGGGTGCTTAATGGAGATGATCCCGGTCATGCCGTTCCTGATGTCAGTACCATTGAAGTTCGAGTCCTTTTCTTTGAGCACCCCGATTTCTCTTGCATAGGAATTGAGGACGCTTGTAAATGTGGTCTTGAAGCCCGTTATATGGGATCCTCCCTCGGCATTATAAATATTATTGCAGAAGCCCAATATCTCTTCATGGAACTCGTTAACATATTGAAAGGCGCACTCTACTTCTATGCCCTCAGACTGCCCATGAAAATATATGACCGGCGTAAGGGACTCTTTATTCTTGTTCATGTCCTTGACAAAGCCCGATATCCCCTCCGGCTCATTGAACACCTTTTTTTCTTCAAGAATCCCCCTCTTGTCGATGAAATTCACGGTAAGCCCGGGATTGAGGTAGGCCGTCTCATGAAGGCGGCTCTTTATCTCATCAGCCTTGAAATCAGTGACTTCAAAGATTTCAGGGTCCGGCTTGAACCTGATCAGAGTCCCGCTTCTGTCCGCTTCTCCTAATGATGGCAGAAGCCCATTGATGAGCTCGACGGTGGGTATCCCCCTCTCATATCGGTCATGGGAAATCTGCCCATCTCTACGGACTTCCACATCCAGCCACTCGCTGAGGGCATTCACGACCGATGAGCCAACGCCGTGGAGGCCTCCCGAAGTCTTGTACACGGAGGCATCGAATTTCCCCCCTGCGTGCAAGGTAGTGAATACCACCCTTTCAGCGGAAATCCCCCTCTCGTGCATTCCGACAGGTATCCCCCTCCCATCGTCCTCGACAGAGGCGCTGCCGTCCTTCTCCAAAGTTACAGTTATATTATTGCAAAAACCCGCCAGATGCTCATCCACCGAGTTATCCATTATCTCGTATATGAGGTGGTTCAAGCCCTTAGTGCCAGTACTTCCGATGTACATCCCGGGCCTAAGCCTTACCGGCTCCAAGCCCTCCAGCACTTGAATACTGCTTTCATCATATACAGCGTCATTCCTCTCAGAACTCAATTCTCCCTCCCTTAAGGTCCTATTCCTTTTATGTGCCGCTAACGTGAGTATCCGTCTCATTCTGTTTCGTGACAGTTCCTCAATGGGCAATTACAGGCACCCGCACCTGCCCCTTTCAAGAGAAGCTTGCAGCAGCAGTTACAGACGCCGACTAATATATATAGCAAATTCCTTGATTTTCGGCAATGCTTTTTCTTGCAGAGCAAGCATAAATTTTGTAGAGTAATAGATATGTTTTGGAGATTTATTGCAAAAAAAGAAGCGACAAGCCACTACGGCAGATTTCATAATCCCTCCCCTCGGCTCCTTTCAGTCATGGCCGCATCCTTTTTAATGCTGTCAGGGTGCGGCTCTGAAACAGGGGGGGACAGCGTCGGGGAAGCCATCAATAAAAATGTGAGCGTCACAGTAAATAATGGCACGGCTTCAACGGAAGCGCATGGATGGTGGAATACTTCCCCTGCAAATAGCACAAGCTCTAAGAAAAGTCCCATATCCCTGCCTTCCGGCGTTTCAAGCATAAGATTCAGCGCCTCGGATAATTCCGTTCAAACTGAGCTTCATGAAGTGGAAGATAATGCAGAAATAGTGCGCGAAGAATGGGACCCTGACGAGCTTCTCACCTCAGAATACGGAGTCCTGACCGGAGAAAAAAACCGCCAAATGGATTCGGAGGGCAATATCATTGATAACGAATTAAGAGCCACCGAACTTCTTGCCCTGTCCGATCAAGAGGTCATTGAGAAAATTGGTCCTATGCTGACAGAGGATCAAAGGTCTTCTGGAATACTCGCTTCAGTGTCCCTTGCGCAGTTCTTATTGGAGAGCGGGTATGGGCGCTCCGAGCTGGCTCAGGAAACGAATAACTGCTTCGGCATGAAATGCTCGCTCTCGGACTCCACCTGGCCCGGCAGCACCTGGGATGGGCGCCGTTATAATAAGTCCACCAAGGAGGAGACCCCTGCGGGAGAAGTCTATTCCACGACAGCGGATTTCAGGGTCTATGACAGCATAGCGGAATCAATCGAGGATCACAGCGCATATCTAAGGGGAGCCGAAGGTTCCAACGGCAAGCGCTACGAGGGCATAGTCGGGGAGCAGAACTACCGAGAGGCCCTGCAGATAATAAAAAATGGCGGTTATGCCACCGATAATGACTATGTGGAAGATGCTTGCTCGATAATAGAAAGATACGGGCTTACCAAATACGATTTACGGGATGGTTGATCCTAGCCCCTCTCTCTGAATGTGGCCATCCTATCTCAAACCTTGCTTATTAAACCATTTAAGCATATAATTATACAGTTTATTTAATTCATTCATAACCGGATGGAGGTTCTTGTATCTATGAATAATCCGGAAATTAATAACGAAGTCAAATATATACCAAACGGCCTTCCAGGCGGCATCTTTATTTACAGAGCGGATGGCAATGAAGACATACTATATGCGGATCAGAACGTTATAGACCTTTTCGACTGCCACAGCATTAATGAATTCCGAGAGCTTACGAATAACAGCTTCAAGGGCATGGTATTTGAAGACGACTTGGAAAAAGTCGAGAATGGGATTCAGTCTCAGACCATGTTCGGAGAAAAGCGTCACGACTATGTGAGATACAGAATTAAGACCAAAAAGGGGGTCATCAAATATATTGAGGACTTCGGCCACCTCATGCATGGAGCAGATGGCCACAGCTATTTCTATGTCTTTATCATAGACGTAAATCAAGACGAATTTTTCAATCGAAACAAAAACAGCTACGCAGAGGCGCAAGTCCTGTCATTGAATTACGAGAATGATCCATTGACAGGACTCTTTAACATGACTCATTTCTATCACAATGTTCAGGACCTCATAGCAATTCCTGAAAAACAATCCAATCTTTCCATCATCTATATGGACATAATGAATTTCAAGCTCTTTAATGAAAGATATGGTTTCCAGAAGGGTGATGAGCTTCTTTTCAAGATCGCAAGGGTTTTATGGAAAGTCTATCCAGACCATCAAATTGCGCGGTTCTCCGATGACCACTTCGTAATCTGTACTTCAAGCGAAAATATCGAAGAAAAAATAACTTCTGTCCATGATTCGGTACTCAATATCGAGGAAGGAACCAAGGTCGAGTTGAGGACCGGCATCTATACTATAGAGGACAATTGTAAGGACGTAGGGCTTGCCTGCGATCATGCCCGATTGGCATGCAACAGCATTAAGAAACGTTACGACGTGTATCATATCTTTTATGATTCCGGGCTTCGGGACAAGCTGAAGAAGCAGCAGTATGTCATAGACCATCTGGACCAGGCCATCGAAAATGAGTATTTGCAGGTATTCTACCAGCCTGTAATCAGGGTAAGCACCGGGAAAATCTGCGGCTACGAGGCTTTGGCAAGGTGGAAGGACCCAAAGCTCGGCATGCTCTCTCCTTTCGATTTCATAGATACCTTAGAGCAGTTTCATCTGATCCATAAATTGGATTTATTCATGGTTAGGAAGGTCTGCGAAGACTATAAATCCCTTTCTGCCGCAGGAGAGCCTACTGTTCCGGTCTCTATCAATCTGTCCCGCTTAGATTTTCAGCTTTGCAATATCTATGACAAAGTCAATTCCATCCTGACTTCCATGGAAGTACCGCTTTCGATGCTCGATATTGAAATCACAGAGAGCGCCTTGAACGAGAATGCGGAATTCATGAAGGAAGAAATCCGCAGGTTTCATGACAACGGTTACCAAATCTGGATAGACGATTTCGGAAGCGGCTACTCATCGCTGAATGTCCTGGTGGAATATGTATTCGATGTCCTAAAGCTCGACATGAAGTTCCTGAGATCCTTCGATCAGAATCCCAGAACCGGGGCTCTGATTAATTACATTGTCCAGGCGGCGAAAGAAATGGGCATTCAAACCCTTGCAGAGGGAGTCGAAACGAAGAATCATTTTGAATTCCTGAAGAAAATAGGCTGCAACAAAGCTCAAGGATACCTATTCAGCAAGCCCCTGCCAATGGCGGAAGTCAGGGAAGCGACGAGACAAGCAGGGCTGGAATGGGAAATAGCGGAGGTATAATCAATGGGTGGTTTTTTTGGAGCCGCTAACCGTAAATCCTGTGTTTTCGACCTTTTTTATGGTACTGATTACCATTCTCATCTGGGCACCAGGAGAGCCGGACTCACCGTATATAAGGACGGCACGGGCTTCACCCGCGCCATACACAATATTGAAAGCTCTTATTTTCGTCCCAAATTCGATAAAGATATAAAGGAAATGGATGGGAATATGGGGATCGGCTGTATCTCCGATTATGAGCCTCAGCCTGTGATCGTGAGGTCCCACCATGGCACTTATGCTATTACAACCGTTGGAAAGATTAATAATATAAAAGAGCTTACGGATCAGATCTTTTCAAAAGGCCAGACCCATTTCCTCGAACTCAGCGGAGGAGACATAAACCCTACTGAGCTCATCGCTTCACTGATTAATGAAAAGGAAACTTTAGAAGAGGGCATACGATATGCCCAGGAATCTATTAAGGGTTCGATTTCCATCCTTCTTCTGACACCCAAAGGCATATATGGCGCAAGGGACTTATATGGCAGGACTCCGATAGTGATCGGGAAAAAGCTGGATGGGGAGGGCTATTGCATTTGCTTTGAAAGCTTTTCTTTCCTAAATCTGGGCTATACATTGGACTATGAATTGAAGTCTGGTGAAATCGTTTTTTTAACGCCTGAAGGTTACGAAACCGTCCTCCCTCCGAAGGATCAGATGAAAATCTGTACCTTCCTTTGGATTTATTATGGATTCCCTGCCTCTTCCTACGAAGGACTGAATGTGGAGAGCGTCCGCTATGAATGTGGGAAAGCGCTTGCAAAGAGGGACATGGAGAAGGCAAGGGTCTCTCCAGATGTCGCAGCAGGAGTGCCGGATTCCGGAGTCGCCCACGCTGTAGGCTATTCAAATGAATCAGGAATCCCCTATTCCAGGCCCTTTGTCAAGTATACCCCTACCTGGCCCCGCTCATTCATGCCGACCATCCAAAGCCGGCGGAACTTAATCGCCAAAATGAAGCTGATTCCGATTCACGCTCTAATCGAAGGAAAGAAGCTGCTCCTAATCGATGATTCGATCGTGAGAGGCACTCAGCTTAGAGAGACTACCGAATTCCTATATAAGAGCGGAGCCAGAGAGGTGCATATAAGACCCGCCTGTCCGCCCCTCCTCTTTGGCTGCCCCTACTTAAATTTTTCCAGGTCCTCTTCTGAGATGGAGCTTATCACGAGACGGGTCATAGAAAAGTTGGAGGGTACCCAGAACCCTTCCGAAAGTATATTGGAAAAATACACCAGTCCTGAGTCCGAAGAATATTCCACAATGCTGGAAGAGATTCGCAAGGAACTAAACTTTACTTCGTTGCATTATCATAGGCTTGATGATATGCTAGAGTCCATAAATCTGGATTCATGCAAGCTCTGCACCTATTGTTGGAACGGAAAAGAATGAAGCTCATCCTATTCAAGAATACGGTAGAAACCCTGGAATTCTTCTCATTTCAAATTGCCAAGGCTTTAGAGTCTTTGGAATGGGACATATTCTTCTATGATTGTTTAGATCCCTTCTCTTCCTACCCCGCTCTCTTGCGCTTTATTGAGGGCGGGAATACCGCAGCATTTTCATTTAATTTTTCAGGTCTTATCTCCGACCCCTGTCTTTGTCAGCGAGATGGCAGGGATCCGGTTTTCTTTAAGGAGACGGGCATCCCCATAATAAATATGGTGGTGGATCACCCCTATTATTATCATGAAGCCCTGTCAAACGTACCGCCAAATTACCACCAAATCTGCATAGACAATAATCATATCCGTTATATGCAAAGGTTCTTCCCAAATATAGATGCGAATCACTACCTCCCTCTTGCAGGCACCCATCTGGATTTTTCGCCTCCCATACAGAATGAACTCGGTCTCCTTCCAATGGAGAACAGAGTCCATAATATCGTATTTACAGGGAACTATGTGCCGCCGGAGAGCTACGATGAGCAGCTAAAATCCCTCGATAAGCCTGTCCAGGATTTCTATCAAGCCCTTTTCATGGAGCTTGTAGCATGTCCTTATAAGACACTGGAGGAAACAGCGGAAAGACGGATAAAAGAGGCCTTTGGGGCTGCCGCTGATGATGAATATTTAAAGAGCTGTTTCTCGCAGACTATTTTCCTGGATCTAAAGCTTCGGCACTATTTTCGGGGGCAGATTCTGAAGACTCTCACAGATGCGGGAATCAAGGTGACTGTCTTTGGTTCCGGCTACGAGCGTCTCCCGCTTCTCCATCCTGAGAATCTTGAAATCCATGGAAACGTTGATTCCGAGAGGTGCCTCAAGGAAATCTCAAGGGCAAAAATATCCTTAAATGTAATGCCTTGGTTTAAGGATGGGACTCATGACAGGGTCTATAGTTCCATGCTGAATGGCTCTGTCTGTCTTAGTGACCACTCAAAAGCCCTCGATCTTGAATTTAGCGATGGTGAAGACATCTTGTTCTATGACTTGAAAAGACCCGAAGAAGCTGCCGAAAAAGCTTCAAGGCTTCTTTCGGATACAAAAGCACTCACAGCGATCGCAAATACGGCATACTTGAAAGCCTCCAAGAGCGGCACCTGGGCAGACCGGGCGGACTATATTGCCGATTTTGCTCTAAAGTATATAAATAACACAAATTCCGATAAATTATTCTAACAAATTTTACAAAAGCTGTTTACTATTTTGCAAAAATATTCTAAAATGTATACAAATCCTTTTGTTTTTTTAGATTAAACATATATAAACGGGGGTAATCTTATGAGCCAAAGCAATATGTTAGCAATGATCCTTGCCGGCGGACGCGGAAGCCGTCTTCACGAGCTTACCAATACAGTAGCCAAACCTGCTGTATCCTATGGCGGAAAGTACAGGATCGTTGATTTCCCGCTCAGCAACTGTGCGAACAGCGGAATTAATGTAGTGGGCGTTTTGACCCAATATGAATCTGTTTTTCTTAATAGCTATGTGGCAGCCGGAGGACGGTGGGGGCTGGATACGAGAGACAGCGGTGTCTTCGTCCTGACTCCCAGAGAAAAGGCCGATGCCGGCCTGGATGTCTACAGGGGCACTGCCGATGCTATTTCTCAAAATATCGACTTTATCGATCGATACAATCCTGAGTATCTCCTAGTCTTATCCGGCGACCATATTTACAAGATGAATTATGCGAAGATGCTTTCCTTCCACCAGGAAAAGAACGCGGATGCGACAATCGCCGTCATCGGGGTTCCTATCAAAGAGGCGAGCCGCTTCGGAATCATGAATACTGCCGAGGACGGCAAGGTGGTCGAATTCGAGGAGAAGCCCGAACACCCGAAGAGCAACCTGGCTTCAATGGGCATCTATATCTTCAATTGGAAATTGATGAGGAAGATGCTGATTGCGGATATGAAGAAAGAGGATTCCAGCCATGACTTCGGGAAGGACTTCATCCCTGTCATGCTGAACGAGGGAAAGAGGATCTATGCCTATGAATTCAAGGGCTATTGGAAGGACGTAGGCACAATCGATTCCCTCTGGGAAGCGAATATGGATCTCTTGAATACCAACGAACTCAATCTTGCCGACCATACCTGGAAGATTTATACGGAGAATAAGATTGCCCTGCCGCAATACATAGGTCCCGAAGCAAAGGTGAATTGCGCCTATATTACCCAGGGCGTCGAGGTAGAGGGAGAGGTCACTAATTCTGTAGTATTCACAGATGCCAAGGTCGGAAAAGGCGCAAAGGTCGTAGATACGGTCTTAATGCCCGGAGCCATTGTCGAAGATGGCGCAAAGGTGACCAGGGCCTTAGTTGCTGATAACGTAGTGATAGGAAAGAATGCTGTAGTAGGCTCTGCCGACAGCCAGAATATCCTTCTGGTTTCGGAAAATGTCGAAGCGAAGTAATTGTAAGGAGGATAAATCATGTCATATCAGGCACTTGGAATCATAACCTCAGAGGCAAACTATATAAGGGTCGAAGGTATGCAGGATTACCGTCCTATCGGTGCATTCTCCTTCCTCGGTCGGTACCGCGTAATAGATTTCCCGATTTCCAATATGAGCAATAGTGGGATTGACAGGGTTCATATTTATGTTAATTCCAAGCCCCGCTCAATCGCAGAGCATATCGGATCAGGCAGGCATTATAATATCAATTCCAAGAGGGGGAAGCTCCAGCTCCTTTTCACGGAAAATAACGACCCTAACTCAATCTACAATAACGACATTGCCGCATTTACCGAAAATATCGAGCTGATTGAAAGGGCAAACCGCGAATACGTGGTCATTGCGCCAAGCTATATGGTCTACCGCGAGAATTATAAGCAGCTCCTAAAGACCCACGTAGAATCCGGCGCGGATATTACCCTCCTATATCACAAGGTGGATAACGCAAAGAGCGCATTCCTGAATAGCCACGTCCTGAATCTAAACCATCAGAAAGGCGTTGTTTCAATCGATAGGAACCTCGGGAATACCAAGGAAAAAAATATCTTCATGGATACCTATGTAATGACCCGTGAAAAGTTCTTGGAAATGATCAAGAAGGCTAAGAGCGAGTCTTCAATGTACACTCTTGCGGACATAGTAAGCGATGAGTGCAAAGAGTTTGATGTAAGAGGCGTCCCTCACAAAGGATACTTTGCGGCAATCACTACTCTCAGGGATTATTACCAGGCTAATATGGATCTCCTCGATATCGATACGGCCCGTAATCTTTGCAATGCGGATTGGCCAATTTATACGAGGACCACAGACACCTGCCCTGTTCAGTATTTTGATGGGTCCACAGCCAGGAATTCATTGATTTCTAATGGATGTATGATCGAAGGGACAGTTGAAAACAGCGTCCTTGGCAGAAGCGTCAAGGTTAAGAAAGGCGCAGTGATCAGGAACTCAATTGTTTTGGCCTACACCGAAATTGGCGAAGATTGTCAACTGGATAATGTCGTCGTTGATAAATGGGCGCAGATCAAGCACGCAAATAAGATTTCCGGATCTCCAGAGGCCCCGGTCTATGTGAAGAGAAACGATAAACTATGAATTGAGCAGGGGATAAGCGTCCCCTACCCAATTACGCTGTGCGTGTATCTTGCGGCAAGCCGCTCGATGCGCTGACTTTCAATTGTCCGCTCGTGCTTTTTTTCCTGCGGCCGCTTGAAAGCCTTATCGCACAAATAAAATCGAGCCCCAAATGCGTTATAGAAAACGCACATTCGGGGCTCGATATTTTTATAATAAATGTAACTATTCAGAACCCCCGGAATCAGGTCAGATTTACTGCTCAAGCTTGCTTGAAAGCAGTAAATCTGACCTGATTCCAGGGCGGGCGGTAACGATAGTTACCGCCCCCACACCTCGCAAAATTTGATTTCCGATGCTTTATATCGATTAAGAAATCAAATTTTGCGAGGTGCGGGTAGGGGGTTCTGAATAGTTGCTAATAAATAAACTTATCTTAATCGTTCTCCAGCATCCTTATCCCTGCAATCTCAGTAATAGGGATAGAGAACGAAATCGCTCCGGCCTTTGAATTCGGCCCACATTCTGTAGCTATCTGGGTCATTATGTCCCCCTTCTTCTGTTCGTTCGCAGCAATCAGTATTACCTCTTTCTCTTCCGCAAGCGAAACCCCGAAGAATTTCTTGGCAATCTTAGCCCCAGTGCCCTTTGCATGAACTACTGTACCTCCTGCTGCCCCAACGGATCTGGCAGCATCCATCACATCATCCGTATATCCCTGGTTTAATATTATAATAATCAGCTCTTGCGTAAAATTCATATCCTGCACCCCTACAGAACCTGTGACATTATTCGTGAAATAAGCCAATGTCCTGCCCCCGCTCACGCTCTTCACGGGAACAGCCATCATCACCCCGTTTCCCGGGATATCTATCATCATCTCCCGCTTCGTTTCCCGGAATAACTGCTTAGTCCTGTCTCCTCCAATCATCCCGAAAATCACTGCCTTTTCCGTAGCTTCCAAACCATAAAAATTTAGATGCTTAGAAGTAGCGGTACCATGTCCCAGCATTATCAGGGTACTATTCACGCCATTCTCTTCATATATCTTCTGCAGCCTTCCTGCCTTAGACCTGTCCAGGATAGTGATTACCATATTTAGCTGCATCAGGCCACCTCCCAAAGTTCAATTATATCCGTATCTCCATAATCTTCGGGAGAAATTGTTTCCATCTTTTCTGCCCTAATCTCCGATATGAGACCCATTATTTGGATTGTAATGAGAGGCATCATGGCGACCAGAGCCACAGTACCAAAGGCATCGGTCAGTATATTCCCGCCTACCGCCTTGCATACTCCCATTGCGAAGGGCAGCATGAATGTAGCCGACATGGGACCGGACGCGACTCCTCCAGAATCGAAGGCTATAGCTGTAAAAATAGGCGGCACGAAAAGCGAAAGTATGATCGCAATCGCATATCCCGGCACTATGATCCAGAAGATGCTAAGACCAGTCAAGACCCTTATCATGGACAGAGCCATTGCGAATGCTATTGCAGCGGAGAGGCTTATCTGCATCGCACGTTCAGAGACTGCCCCGGCGCTTATCTCTTCCACTTGCTTAGTCAGTACATGGACCGCTGGCTCGGCGGAAACCACGAACCATCCTATGAGGGCAAATATTGGGATAGTCAGTATCCTTGTCCAGCCGTTCCCGAGGTTCTCCCCCAGGATCACCCCTAACGACGAAAAACCCACATTGACTCCGACCAGGAAAATCACCAGACCCACATATGTAAAAATAAGCCCCACAATGATCCGGAGAAAAGGAAGCCTGGGAAGATGAAGCGACAAGGCATTAAATATCAGGAAAAACGCCACTACCGGCAGCATTGCCATTGCGACTTCTTTAAGATAGACCGGAATGCTCTTCAAATAAGAGAAGCCCAGCTCTACAGTATCCGCATAGCTCTCAGCCTGAGCGGCCGCCACCTCTCCTGCTTCAGATTTATAGAAAAATCCCAAAAGCAGTACGGCAAGTATCGGACCCACCGAGCAGAGCGCCACCAAACCAAAGCTATCCGCTTCAGCATTTCTATCGCTTCTGATAGAGGCGACACCGACCCCCAAAGCTATTATGAAAGGAGCTGTCATGGGACCCGTTGTCACCCCTCCGGAATCGAAAGCCACGCTGATGAAATTCGGGTCTGACATGAAGCTCAGGATAAAGATAATGCCATAAAAAAAGATAAGGAGCCACCTAAGCTCAATGCTGAAAAGGATCCTGAGCATACAAAGAAGCAAGAAGAAGCCCACTCCAACCGATACCGTAAAAATCAGCACAGTTGAATTGATATGCGGCACGTTCCCCGCAAGCACCGATAAATCAGGCTCTGCAACCGTAATGATGATGCCTATGAGGAAGCTTATCCCCAGTATCAGCCAGAGGTTCCTGGATTTTGTCATCCTGGCTCCGATATAGTTTCCAATGAGGGTCATGGAATTCTCTGATCCAAACATGAAGAGCCCAAGCCCAATAACCAGCATCACGCAGCCCAGCGCAAAGGCCAGCATCACATCAGTTCTAATCGGAGCAATTGTGAATACTAAACACAGGACAATAAGGGCGATTGGCAAAACCGATGATATGGACTCCCTCATCTTATCCACAATCATGCCTCTAAAAGACAAAGCTAATCACCCCCTATATATCCAGGCTCCTTATAGCCCTCAAAATATCCTTATAAGGCTTCTCCTTTCCGAAAAGCAAGGTAGTGCCCAGCACAAAGCCCTTTACTCCCATTGGAGCGAATGTCTTTATCCTTTCCGCATTACATGCCCCATCCCAATAGACATCAAAATTCATATATTTCTTATATTTTAACAGCTTATCGTACTTTTTCCCCACATAGGGCAGGAACATCTGCCCCGCATTACCGGGATTAACGCTCATCACAAGCACCTTGTTCACTATGCCTAAAATCTCATAGACATACTCCACGCTGGTGCCAGGGTTTATCGCTATCCCCGGCTCAATCCCGGCATAGATCATTTTTTGCAAAGTGGTAGAAGGATGGTACTCTGCCTCCGGATGAATATAAATCGTATCTCCCCGCCTCAGAGAATTGATAAATAGGTCAATTGTATTTATCGGATGCTCTACCATCAAATGGACGTCGAGCCGTTTATCCGTAAGGGACCTGATGCACTTCAAATCATTTAATGACATCGCATAATTCGGCACATATCGTCCATCCATGATATCTATATGAAAGGAATCAATCCCGGCTTCATCCAGCTCCCTGACCTCCTTCTCCAGATTCCTATAGTCAGCGCACATCATGGACGCCATAAGTTCAAATTGCATCAATGCCTCCTACCAAATATTGATTCTATTCTCAGGAGCTAAGTACATTCCATCTCCCTCTTTTACATCATAAGTATCATAGAATTCCTGAGTATTCTGCAAAACCACGTTAATCCTCACGTTTCCAAGCGGATGCTCATCATACTGCAGCGTGTGCCTTAAATATCCCTCAGAGAATACGTTCGCCTCTTCATGAGCCAGGGTCTTAAAGAAAAGATCATAATCAAAGCCTTCTTTCTCCGAAGCAATCTGCATTAAGACCTTTACTCCGCCCAGATCTGCCGTCATTTCGCCCTCTACAACCTCGCCTTTTATATTCTCTGCGCCTTCAAAGGGAACAATCTCGCTCATATAGTCAGAGAGCTTCTTTGTACGCGCTTCAAAAGCCTCATAATCCTTGTCTGTCCACCAATTATTGAAATTTCCATCCTTATCGAATTGTGCGCCGGAGCTGTCGAAGGCATGAGAAATCTCATGTCCGATAGTATAGCCTACAGAACCCATGATTTCCTCATACTCAGCGTCCTTGTCGAAGCCTCCGCCCATTCCGCCATGCAGAATAGTTATCGAATTTTTCATAAAGTCATAAAAGGCGTTGTTTTCTCTAGTCGAATCATCCCAAATATCCCTATCCACCGGCCTATTTATTTTCGCCCTGTCTATTTTCTCATTATAAACTGCAATAAGCTGAATCAAATCTACCAAGCTCGCGTTCTCAGGGAAAATCAATTCCGAATAATCATATCTTTTCTCCCCGTAACAGGCATTGACAGAAATGCTGTCAAGCTTCTCTATGGCCTTTTCTCTGGTTTCGCTGGATAGCCAATCTTCCTGACCCAGCATTTCCTTGTACCTTTCTATCACGTTCTGGACTAAATCCAACACCACGTTTTTCTCTTTCTCTGAACAATATCTATCTATATAAACATAGTCCAACGGAAGGGGCAGATACTTATTTACCGCAGCGACACCATACGCATCCGTAGAAAGCGCGCCGGTCGAACCATTTCTCTCATTCGCACATTCCATGAGCTTATCAAAAGCTGCCTTGTCGGAAATGCGTATCATTGCAAGGACATAGTGGCAAAGGAGATAATCCTTGATTTCCTCTATATTCTCGTCAGTATAGATTTCTCCAAGCTTTTCCAGCCAATCTGGCTGCTCTACATTATATTCCCTGGAACCCGCATATCCTTTTGTGCGAAGCACCCTGGTAAGCGGGAAATTGCCCTCGATATCTTCCATATCCTTAAAAGTCATCGAATTATCGACTTTTTCAAATACATCAGAATGCCCTAGCTCCTCTTCTGTCAGCATGCTCTCCGCCAGCTTGGTTTCGAAGGTTTCACAGTTCTCTATCGCCTTTTGGGCCTCATTACTCGATAAGCCAAGCCGTCCTAGCATATAGCGAATCTGCTCCTCGTTCATTTTCTTATCCGCCTGGCCCGCTTCCGTGATTTCCTGATACTCCTCCGAATCCCCAAGCAAAAGCATGCTGGGAGAAATATTAACCATATTCTTTGATGAATCTTCGAAGGAGCTTTGCACATTAACCCCAAAGAAACCGGGCACAAGATAGTCTTCATCATTTATTTGAAAATCTGTCGCTTCCTCGATAGAATTTATCGAAAGAATCCTATCAACAGTACCCTGTACCTGCTCTAAGCCTATCTCGTCTCTCTTTTCCCAATCTATGACAGTCTCAAAGAATTGCTGCACAAGCTTGGCATCGTGGCTTTCAATCGACTTATCTTTTAAGAGGCTCAGGCTACGTTCTTCCATCATTTTGTCGGTATCAGCGTAAATCCCGGCGCTTACCTTCCCATCTGAAATCCGTAGCCCCGAAATATAGTCTTTATTAGCCCAGGTATAGTAGTCATCCTTGGGATTCGTATATTGATTCTTGGAGACCGCCCCCTGGATCGTGGAAGGGAACCACTGGCTCCCAGGCCTATTCTCGCTAGTCGTTTCTACGGACTTTTCTACTTGATGAAAATCTGCCTGATCCGATGAGACCGTTTCCTCATCCTCATAAGTCCAGCCAAAATCCTCTTTTTCTTCCTTTAGATAATCATCCAAGGGCTCGTCGTCCTCTGCCAGATCATCCTCATAATAATCCTCAATGCTATCCCATTCATCATCCTCATCAACAGAGACCGAGCCTAAACCCTCTGGACTGAAGATATAGACTTCATGCAGTTCTTTATCGTAGCCATTATAAAGACCCTGCACGAATCCATTTACTATCTCCGCTCCGCTATTATGCAGGACATAAAGATTCCCAGTTTCCGGATCAAACGAAATTCCCTCTATTTCTCCGTAATTCTGCACATCCTCTAAATCCAGTTCTTCGGTCATCACTGCGGTGGTATCCCCACTCTTTATGATGGTGCTATAGATGTGATCGCACTCTCCATCTTTTTCATTCCCATCATCCGCAGTAACATAGAAAGTCCTATCGGCATAGGCAATGCCCTGGATATGCTCCGGGACCATCCTCATCTTGATCTTGCCCAGATATTCCGCGCTTTCCAGGTCATATTGATACAGATATTTTCCGCTTTCCCCGTCAGACCAGCAAGAGAGCCAGAAAGTCTCATCATCAGGATTCACAGCGATGCCTGAGACCTCATCCTGACCGCTGGAAGAGTCTAAATACATTAATCTATCGAGTTCGAGGGTCTTTGCATTATAAACAGCGACCTGTAGATTCTTTGCTCCCTCTTCATCAAAATATTCTACCGGAGCAAAAATCTCATCCTCATATATATCTATGTCCCCGATATGATTGACCTCGTCCTCGAAGCCAGCGGCAAAGGGCGAAACATTCTCCCGCTCCAGGTTCCAGTCCTTATCGTAACGCATGAGCGATCCGGTATCGCTCACAATAAAGTAATCTCCGCCACAGGCTATGCCCTGCCGTCCATTCACATCGACCTGTCCTAAATGCTCATATCCATAATAGTATTCCCCCTCTGCATCAGGGTTCATATGGACATTTCCATTGGAGACGCTTGTAGTACTTACGACTTCCACATCGCTCCCGAAGACCGTATCGAAGTCGTCCTTCATCGAGATTGTATTGAAGCCAAAATCCTCACATTCCGCCAGTACTTTTCCCGCTGCCGCTCTTTTAGCATGGGTCTTCTTTTCATCATCCGCAATGACAAAAAAAGCCTCTCCATCGTATTCCATATTGCTGCACACGTATTCAGCCATTGAATAATCGCCGCTGCTATTTCCGAATGCCAAAACGGGACATTTGCCAATTTCTCTCACAATAGATAGGACTTTATTTGTCTTCAAATTCGTGAAGAGCCTCTTGCCCGAGAGCACCAGCTCATCGCTTGAAGTGAAATCATATTTATCGCCCGCCCCTTCTTCCATGCCAGGAATCGTAAGTCCATTATCGCTCCCTATCACGTGGTCTGGCGCAATATCCAGCGCATTCCCTAATAGAGCCCTTGCCATGGTCCTGTCGGAACCTGTGCAGATATAGACATCGAACTCATTTTCCCTAAGATAGTCTATAAGGCTCAGCATAGGAAGAAAGAAAGCCTCCCCTTTCTTCATTCCTCTGTAACCATCTGCGGGGCTTTCGAGATAATCGTAGACCAATTCATTGTATTCTTCGAGAGTGAGTCCCTTAAATGGCTCTGGCTGCAGCTTGAAATACTGTTGCTGCATTTCTTTTGTAACTTCATCGTTATTTACAGCATGTAATGCCTTGATTGCGAATTCCTCCACCTCTGGCTCGGGCTCATAGGTATCATCATTCAAGATCCTGTTAAGCAGAAAGCACGTCTCAAAAGCAGAGGGAAAATCCTCTGCATAAATGGTGCCGTCCATATCAAAGACCGCAATCCTGTCCTCCTTTGGCACATAGGAGGCAGCATCAGGGTCCACCGCAGCTTCTACATAGGACATTATCTCTTCGAGCCCCTCAGAATCCTCTTTCCATCCGTCCAAAGACTGTGCCTCAAACCTTTGGCTGAGCCTGCTTGAATCTCTTTTCTCATAAGCGAAAGCAACATTCGGAACCACCAAGCTCATTGTCAATAAAGCAGCTAAAACTTTTTTTGCCATGGTTAAATTCTTCATATATGAGCAGTCCTCCTTTGAAAACTATATGATATGGTTGTCAGAACCTTTGAGTCTCTCTTTGATCGAGTCATACTCCTCCCTTGGAAGGAAGGGATACATATCGTCCAGGGGCGGCGAGACTATGCTCCCATCCGGAAGCACCTTGGACGATAGCTTAGGTTCAAAATTCTGCCTGATGTCCACTACCGTTTCCAATACTGCAGGGCCTTTTTCGGCAAAGAACCCCGGCAAGACCCTCGGCATATCGGACAGCCTCGTTATCTTGAAAAATGGAATCCCATAAGCCGGAATCAATTTTGAAAGATCCGGGAAAGAGACTCCATTATCCGCCGATACCCCGACCAAGGGCCTGTCCTTAAAGAGGTTGCTTTGGGTCTGTCTTATTGAATGATAGCCCTCATTATTTATTATGATGATCTTCAGATCGATATTATTATGAACTACGGTTTGAAGCTCCTGGATATTCATCTGGAAGCTTCCATCCCCATCGATGCAGACCGTGCGGCCGCTTCCCGAAGCATGCGCAGCAGCCGCGCCTATCGCCGCCGGAAAACCGTATCCCATGGCAGCGCAGCCCGAATTCGTAAATATCCTCATGCCCCTCTTCACGAAGCAGGCTTGAAAGGTCACGACGCAGGCCGCCCCATTTCCGCAGACCACAGTATCGCCCTCATTCAGATAGTCCTTAAAAAGCCTCTCAGTAAAAGCATAGTGACTCAGCGGATAATCGGACTCATAATAGCTCTTTAGGCAGGCGGGATATTCCAGATTCAATTCATGGCAGGTCTTGAGCCACTCAGACTTATCGCCTAAAATATCCTCGACTTTTTTCCCGCCAAGCATCTCATCACGCACCCTCTCATGAAGAGCGGATATCACCTGAGTCACATTCGCATTTATGGCGAGATCCGGCTTTACCGTGGGCTTTTCCAGTTCTTTCTCATCTATGTCAACAATTATTTTATAAGCGTCCCGCGCAAAGTCCTTATAATTATAGCTAATTATCCTGATATTCAGCCTGGATCCAAGCACCAATAATAGGTCGCAGGTCTGAACCGCAAAATTTCCCCCTCTGTTCCCGACCGTGCCGGGCCTGCCGGCATCGAGCACAGAGTCGCTTGGCAGCACGTCCTGTGCGTCCCAGGCCGTCACGACGGGGAGGCTCAAGGCTTCAGCAAGCTCTAAAAATTCCCTTCGAGCGTTTGCCGTATCTATCGCTGTCCCGGCGAAAATGAGGGGCCGTTTTGACCCCCTGATTTTTTCAAGGATCAGATTGGCCAAGCCCTTGTCAAATTGAGGATTCTCAATGCTTTCATATCCCTCAGAGGCCGGATCAAAATGCGTGAATTCCTCATCCAAGTCCAAAAACGCTCCCTGAATATCCAGAGGAATATCCAGCCAGACCGGTCCCTTCCGCCCGGAATTCGCAAGATACCATGCCTTTTCCAGATGGTAAAATACCTTTCTCGGGTCCCATACCATTTCAGCATATTTGGTCATGGTTTTTACGGATTCCGTGATATCAAATTCCTGATCTCCGAGCTGCCGAAGCCCTGCCGGCGCGCCCGGCGCCCTTACAGTGGTCTCCCTCTTCACCTGCCCCGATATCACGAACATCGGGATAGAGTCCAGCCATCCTCCCAGCACTCCGGTAATCGCATTGGTTCCCCCTGGACCGCTGGTCACGCAAACAGCGGCAATCCTTCCAAAGACCCTGGCATACCCTTCCGCCGCTATGGCAGAGGCCTGCTCGTGATGGTTATAAATGCAATGCAAATTCTCATTATGCCCAAGTGCGTCATTCAAGTGCATGGCTCCGCCGCCAGTCACAGTGAAAACATGGGTCACTCCCTTTGACACTAAGAAATCTGCAATTATCTCACTTACTTTCTTTTTTGGCATAAATAAATGTCCTTTTCATAGGATTAGTATGCTCGCGCAGTGGATATCATTGGACAAATCATAGATCTTGTGGCTATCCAGGCCTATAACCTTCGGCCGAAGCACATAGTTTATATCATTTTCAAGGACCTGCGCCTTTTCGCCATTCGAAAGATTCACTATGCTCCCCACCGGATAGAGAATGATGCTCTTTAAGAAGCTCTGCATGGCTTTCATGTCTATGTCCCCGGTCATCGCCATTATCATCTCCACCGCCGTCCGCTTGGACAAGCCCTTCTTATAAGGCCGCTCCGTCACCAGCGCATCATAGACATCCGCCACGGATATGATCTTGGCATAGTTATGGATCTTCTCCTCTGTAAGACCCAATGGATAACCTCTTCCGCTAATCTTCTCATGGTGCTGCAAGATCCCCATCATTATGTTGGAGTTAAATTGCTTTTTATTCTTCACGATTTCATAGCCAAAAATCGTATGCTTCTTCATTATGGCAAATTCTTCGTCAGTAAGCTTGCCCGGCTTATTCAGCACTTCAAGCGGTATCTTCGACTTGCCAAGGTCATGCAAGAGCCCAGAAATCCCTATTTCTTCCAATTGCTTTTCATTAAGGCCATATTTCTTCCCAATGATCATCGCCATCGTAGCGACGTCCACGCTATGCTTGAAGGTATACTCGTCGCTCACCTTAATCATGCTGATATCCAGAGCGACCGCGTTATTCTTCGCGATTGCGGAAGTAAGAGCCTCAGCGATATTTGCAGTATATTCCGCAAAGCCGTCAGAATCAGGATTATCGAAGAGGTACTGCACTCCCTGGCCCACCCTCTCCTTAATGTCCTCGCTCAATCGGACAGTATGCCTGTCCTCCACGGTATTTTTTTCAATCAAAGCCTTGGTCTCATCGGAAATCTCGACCTCCGATGAGTCGTCCTCAGTCTCGAATACAATCTTTATCTGATCGATCCCGCTATTATGCAGGAACTTAATGTGCAAGTCGTCAATATAGGTTCCCTTGGAAATTAGCACCCTGCCAGAAGAATCCATGATTTCCTGATCCAGCCTCATCCCTTTTTCCAGGTCATCCGTTTTTATTAGCTTCTTCTCTGTCATGATTAACACCCCAAGATTTTGATATAGACCCTGCGGTTCCTGGCGCCATCGTATTCAAGGAAATAGACGCCTTGCCAGGTGCCGAGCAAGAGTGCGCCATTAGAAATAATGATTGTCTCTGAGAATCCCATCATTGAAGCTTTCAAATGGGCGGCAGAGTTCCCCTCCATATGCCGGTATCCATCCTCCCAAGGCACGATCTTATTTATTTCCTTCATGAAATCCGTTTGCACATCCGGGTCTGCATTCTCATTTATCGTGACTGCAGCCGTGGTATGAGGCACGAAGACCACGCAAATGCCGTCCTTCACCCCGCTTCGACTAACCGCTTCCTGAACCTTCCTCGTAATATCAATCATCTCAGTATGGCTCGAAGTCCTAACCGAGATTTCCGTAAGTGTCTGATTCATTCAAACTCTCCCCCTCTCTATTTGTATAGACCCCTTTACCGTTAAAATCAGGTATGAAGCTTGATTTTGCCGTATCCCCCTCCTGAATGAAGGCATTTGTCACCCCTATGGACAGGGCAAAATCGATCAGCTTCCCATATTCCCTCTTCGTGACCCGCCTGGCAAGGCTTGGATAAGCCTTATTTATGCCGGGCATTGGCGTATATTGATTCATAAGGCTTAAAACTATGGAATCGCCATATGTTTCATATAGGTAACGCACTATAGCGCAAGCCTCTTTCACATGCCCCGGAAGCAATAGGTGACGCACGATAACATGGACACCATCTCCCCGCTGCCTCACCATTTCCTCTATAGAGTCCATGGCTATTTCAGAATAATCAGGAGCCGCAGAATACATTGCCGCTGTCTCGCTCGTAAAATACTTGAAATCAGGCAGATACCAATCTATAAGGCCTTCCAAAGCCTTTATAGCTTCCCTTTTCTCATATCCGCTGGAATTCCAGACAAAAGGGAGGCCCAGGCCCTCTCTCTTCGCTTCCCTGACGGTCCAGATCACTTCTGGCAGAAAATGCCCCGCAGTAACCAGATTTATGTTCTCTGCCTTCTCAGCCTTTAGCTCAAAGAAGATTTCGACCAGCCGCTTGCGCGTGACCTCGATTCCTTTCTCGCCTGATGAAATAATCCTGTTTTGGCAATATACGCATTGGAGCGGGCAACCACTAAAGAATACGGCCCCGCTTCCATTCCTCCCGCTAAGGCAGGGTTCCTCCCAAAAATGCAATGCGGCTCTATACAAGGTCACCTTTTCTCCGGCATTGCATGAGCCTCTCTCGACTTCCCTATTAACCCCGCAATCCCTCGGGCAGAGCCTGCATATATTAGCCATAATCATTCATTATACCAATACTTGGCGGGAATATCAATCAAAAACGGATACATATATGCCAGCGGTCTCTTGTTTAAGGCGAGGTACTGACTTAAG
>JAGBNY010000074.1 GCA_017634175.1 Lachnospiraceae bacterium | reverse complement strand
TGTCAATACAAAATAATACAAAAATTTATGAAGTTTTCTATCCAACTCAAAAAACTATAAAACTCGCGCTTCAGTCTCTTGCTGTCCGTTGGCATGGATTGTTTGACCATTTTTCGGTAGGTAGGTTGATTGAGTTATTTACAATAAATCGTATCAATCATATATTATGATGTCGGGGTCATAACTATATAATCGTCAAATCGATAACAATATATGAAAAATTTACAGGCAGATTGCAACCATATATAGTATATATCTCTCGAAAAATTGGTTTTGACACCGACATCATATTATTTAAAAAATAGACAGAGAGAAAATATTTGTCTAATACCATGAAAAGTGGTATATTATTAAAGTTTATCCTATATAATGAGGGAGATTTATGAAGATACTTCTGATTGATGGACACAGCATGGCGAACCGCGGCTTTTATGGGGCACCGGATCTGACCAATTCGGACGGGGTGCATACGGGAGCGGTTTTTGCCTTTTTGAATATAATGCTCAAAGTGATGGGGGACGAGGAGCCGGACTATATGGCGGTGGCCTTCGATGAGCATGCCCCCACCTTCCGCCATGAGATATATGAGGACTATAAGGGGAAACGTAAGCCGATGCCGGAAGCCCTGCGGGAGCAGATTCCTCTCATAAAGGACCTGGTGAAAAGGATGGGCATTGCGAGGGTCTCTTTTCCCGGACTAGAGGCAGATGACATACTGGGGAGCATTGCGAGGGCGGCGAATGAGGCGGATATTGACGCAGTAATTCTGTCAGGCGACCGAGACCTTTTGCAGCTTGTGACAGATCATACCAAGCTGATCCAGCCCAGGACTGCCAAGGGAGAAACAGTGGTTCATGAGTACTATCCGGCGGATGTACTCGCAGAATACAAGGTTGAGCCAAAGAAAATAATAGATTTGAAGGCTTTGATGGGCGATACTTCGGACAATATTCCGGGTCTGCCAAAGGTGGGCGAAAAGACCGCCACGGAGCTCTTAATTGAATACGGGGACCTCGACAGTATCAAGGAAAATATCCCGAATATCAAGAAGAAGGCATTGAGGGAGAATCTGGAAAAGAATTTTGCCCTAGCGGAGCTATCCCGTACTTTGGCTACTATTAAGACGGATGTTGATCTTACTGAGCTTTCATTTGATTTCGAGACGGCAAGGCTCAAGGATATCTATACTAAGGAAGCCTTTGAGCTGATCCGGTCGCTGGAATTGAAGAGCTTCTATGGCAAGTTCCAGGGGATGGAGGAAGAGGCCGCAAATAGGGAAAAACTCAAGTTCAGGATTGTGACTGATTTGGGCGAGGCTGAAGAATTATTCGCAGCAGCAAAGAAGGCGGAGAAAGTGTCCTTTGCATTGGAGGGAGAAGCTGGAGATCTATCCAAAGCGACCATCGTAAAGGACTCTGAGGAAAAAGAAGCTCCATCAGATGGACTAAAAATCACCGGAGTGGCATTTGCCTTTGCAGACGAAGGGTATTATATAGAGTCTCAGGGCTTTTTTTCGAATTTTTATTTAAAAGCCCATGTTAATTCCCTCATAGAGGATGCCGTTGGAAAGGTATTCACTGCGAATCTGAAGAAAGAGCTTTCCCTGATTTCGCCTTCAAAGGGGATGGATAAGCTCTTTTCCTTGGAGATACTTATGTATGTCCTGGACCCGGGCAGGTCGGATTACGATATCCCGGCTGACGCAAGGCAGGCGGCTCTCATGGCTTATGAGAGGGGGGAGACCCTGTTAGGTAAGATTCGGAGCCAATCAAGGGACGATACTGGGGATAAGGCATTCTCTCTTACATATATTTTGAGGGAGATAGAAATGCCCCTTACCCCGATACTCAAATATATAGAAGACATAGGAGTAAGAGTCCAAAGGGAGGAGCTTAATTCTTTCAGTGAGGAATTGGGAGAAAAGGCGGAGAAGCTGCGTCAGGAAATCATTGAGGAAGCGGGGGAGGATTTCAACGTGAATTCCCCTCAGCAGCTTGGTAATATTCTTTTTGAGAAACTAGGGCTTCCTAATGGGAAGAAGAATAAGAACGGCTATTCCACCTCTGCCGAGATTCTGGAAAAACTGGCACCTGAGCACAAGATAGTAAGGAATGTGCTGGAGTACAGGACTCTATCGAAATTAAAGTCCACGTATGCGGACGCTTTGCCGAATTTCATAAGTACGGATGGCAGGATTCATTCCTCATTCAATCAGACCGTTACAGCCACAGGGAGGATTAGCTCTTCAGATCCGAATCTTCAAAATATTCCGGTGAGGACTGAGATGGGGCGCCGATTCAGGAAAATTTTCATCCCGGAAGATGGATTCACATTTATGGATGCGGACTATTCCCAGATAGAGCTTAGAATCCTATCGAGTCTTTCGGGCGATGAAAGACTGATTGAAGCCTTCCTTGAGGGCAAGGACATTCATTCGGTAACAGCATCCCAGGTTTTTCACGTGCCTTTGGAAGAGGTCGACAGCGACCTGCGCCGAAAGGCCAAGGCCGTGAATTTCGGGATAGTCTACGGAGAGAGCGCCTATGGCTTAAGCCAGAATCTCTCGATTCCGACTTCGGAGGCAAAAAGCTATATAAATAGCTACTTCGAGACCTATCCAAAGGTACGTATCTTTTTGGATGGACTTATAAATAAGGCTAAGGAAACGGGCTATGCTGAGACTCTCTATGGGCGCAGGCGCTATATTGGCGAGCTGAAGCAGTCCAATTTTGCGGTGAGGCAGTTCGGAGAGAGGGTGGCAATGAATGCTCCGATTCAAGGGACAGCAGCGGACATAATAAAGATTGCGATGATACAGGTCTATGAGACGTTGCAGCGAGAGAATCTTAAGTCCAGGCTGGTGCTGCAGGTCCATGATGAGCTCTTGATAGAGACAGCCGCCGGGGAAGAGGACATCGTGAAAAAAATCCTGAAGGAGAAAATGATGGAGGCCGGGAGCCTTTCTGTACCGTTGATTGTAGACATAAATTCCGGAAAAAATTGGTATGAGGCGCATTAAATGAAGACGATTGGGATCACTGGGGGAGTCGGAGCCGGGAAGTCCGAGATCTTGATTTTCCTGGAAAAGAATTATAAAGCTAAGATAGTGAGGGCGGACGAGATAGCGCATCTCGTGATGCAGCCGGGGAAGGCCTGCTACATGAGGATAGTGAGCCTGCTGGGCGACCGGATACTCAATGTGGATGGCACGATTAACCGTAAGGAGATGGGTGAAATGATCTTTGGCAGGGAGGGGCTCATCTCATCGGTGAATTCCATAGTCCATCCGGCTGTCAAGGAATATATCTTGAATGACGAGGCATATGAAAGGCAGAATGGAAGATTCGATTATTACTTCCTGGAGTCCGCTCTTTTGGTCATGGATGGTTATGAGAGGTTATGCGAGGAACTATGGTACGTTCATACGGACTTGGAAGTGCGGAAAGAGCGGCTCAAGGCCTCAAGGGGCTATACAGATGAGCATATCGAGAATATAATGAGGAATCAGCCTGATGACAGTATGTTCCGCACTCATTCGATGTGCGTCATAGATAATTCCGGGGCTTTAGAGGATACATATAAGCAGATAAGGAGTCTACTTGGAGCTGCCTAAAATCTACGATTGAAGGTTTTTAGTCAGCGGCCAGGATTATAATGATATGCCGAGAAAGAATAATGCCGACCATTCAATAGTATTCGGACTGGACATAGGCACCAGGAGCATTGTTGGGACGGTAGGTTATTTCGATCAGAAAAAATTTCATGTGGTGGCTCTTCGCACTAAGGAGCACGATGAAAGGGTCATGATAGATGGCCAGATTCACGATATTGAGGGAGTGGCGGATGAGATAAGGCTCGTGAAGCAGAAGCTGGAGCTGGATCTGGGCTTTGAGCTCACAGAAGTCTGCATAGCGGCTGCCGGAAGAGTCCTGAAAACGGTTCATACAAGGGTGACTCAGGCCATGGATCCGGAGGTGGATATCACGGATGAGAATGTCTATTCCTTGGAGCTCTTGGGGGCGCAGCAGGCCTATTCTGAATTCGTGAAGAATAACGACCTTCGTATCAAGTTCTACTGCGTGGGCTATACGGTTCAGAGGTATTTTCTGGATAATTACCAAATGACGAACCTGGAGCACCATAGGGGGAACGAGATTAGTGCGGATATAATTGCGACCTTTCTTCCGGATGAGGTCGTAGACGGGCTATATAAGGCTGTGGGGCTCGCAGGGCTAAAGGTCGCGAATCTCACGCTGGAGCCCATAGCCGCAATGGAGATCGCCATTCCTAAGAATTACAGGATGCTGAACCTAGCGCTGGTGGACGTGGGGGCCGGTACCAGCGATATCTCTATTACCAAGGACGAGGCCATAGTCGCCTATGGGATGATACCGAGCGCGGGAGACGAGATTACCGAGGCGATTGAAAAGGCCTATCTTGTGGACTTTGACACGGCTGAGTCCATTAAGAGGCAGACCTGGAAGAAAGGGATAATCAAATTCACGGACATAATGGGATTGGAGCAGAAGGTTGATCCACAGGACGTGATAGAGGCGATTCGACCTACCATCGAGATAATGACGAGGGAGATTTCCGACAGGATTAAGAGGCTGAACGGAGGAAAGCCCGTTAGTGCGGTCTTTGTCGTAGGTGGAGGGGGCAAGGTGCCCATCTTTACGGACTGTCTCGCAGAGGAAATGGGCATAATGAAGGAGCGCTGCGCTGTCAGGGGGGAAGAGGTCCTGAAGCCGATTGATTTCGTTGTGTCGGGAGTAACAAAGGATTCCCTCCTTGTCACCCCGATTGGGATCTGCCTGAATTATTACAATATGAAGAATAATTTCATATTTGTGATGTTCAATGGGGAGCAGATAAAGCTCTATGATAACTCAAATCTTAGGATCTCGGATGCGGCCATGCAATCCGGTTTCAAGAATGAGGACCTTTTCCCTAAGAGGGGGAGCAGCATAACCTTCACTATTAATGGGAAGACCCAGATAAGGCGGGGCGAGCCCGGGGAGGCTGCGGTATTCCGCTTGAATGGGGAGATTGCTTCGATCAATGACAAGATAAAGGCAGGAGACAATATCGAGGTGCAGCCCTCGACGACTGGCCCCCTGCCCACCGTGGAGCTTTTGAAGCTCCCGGAATTTACAGATACTATCACGGTCCACGTGAATGGGAAGGCTGCGAAGCTTCCTAAATTTGCCTCGGTGAATGGAGTCCTTAAAAGCGGATTTTATGAAGTCCAGGATGGGGACGAGATAGAGATGCTGAAGTTCTATACTGTGGAGCAGATCCTTGAATTCATGGACGTGACGCTGGAGCCTAATGAGGCCATCTATGTGAACCATGAGCCGGCCTCTCCCCTCACTGAGGTCTATGATAATTTCACCGTTGAATGGACCTATGTCTCCGAGGAGGATCTGATGGTGGATCATGTGAGGAGCGAGGTCGAGGAGAGGATGAAGGACCCGGAAAGGCAGAAGAGGACTCCCGGCAGCATACTGAAGGAGGCCCCGGGTGAGGGGGTGGATGCCGGGGGAGCTGCGGCATTCGCCGCTGCCGGGATCATCAGTCCCGAAAGCACAGGTCCCATTACTGTCACAGTGAACGGGAAGACTGTTAAGCTCACAGGGAAGGATTCATATATTTTCGTGGATATCTTTAATTATATTGATTTCGACCGATCCCATGCACAAGGGTCGTCCGTTGCTACGGTCTTAAATGGCAAGGATGCGGAATACGTAGAGCCTCTCCACGATGGGGACAAGCTTGAGATATATTGGAGGAAGTGATTGAGGCTATTCAGTATCGCATCCGGCAGCTCCGGCAATGCAGTTTTCGTGGGAGAGGGAAGCACCAATATCCTGATAGATGCGGGAATCTCGGCTAAGAGAATCAAGGAAGGGCTGTCAACAATCGGACTGTCACTTAAAGACCTAAGCGCAGTGCTGATAACCCATGAGCATATTGACCATATCAAGGGTCTTTCGGTATTAGCGAGGCAGGGGCAGATGCCGATTTATGCCACGGATGGGACAATTGGGGCGATCCTTTCCAGTTTTTCCGGAAAAGGAATAGACCCGGGGCTTTTCAAGACCGTGGATAAGGACAGGGCTTTTGAAATCGGGGAGCTTAGCTGCTTGCCGATAGGGATTTCCCACGATGCGGCGGATCCGGTTTCCTATCGCTTTTTCAGGGCGGGCAGTGCAGACCCTGGCCACGATTCATCTATGGCCGTGATGACGGATCTTGGGACTTACGATGATTATATAGTGGATTCGCTTTCAGGGGTTGGAGCCCTTCTATTGGAGTCGAATCATGATGTCAGGGTCCTGGAAGCGGGCCCCTACCCCTATCCATTGAAGAGGAGGATACTTGGGAGATACGGCCATCTTTCGAACGAGGGCTGCGGGGAACTCTTGACCAGGCTCATGGAGAAGAGGCCCGGGGCCTTGTCGCAGGTGCTTTTGGGGCATTTGAGCAGGGAGAATAATTACCCGGAGCTAGCATTCCAGACTGTTAAGCAGATAGCGGATCAATATACGGCTTCTCACTTGGGAAAAGGGCTTCAAATTGGGATTGCCGCAAGGGACCACAGGTCCCCGGAGATCGAGGTGAAGTAAGGGTTATGAACAGGACTATAATTACCGTGGTAGGGAAGGACAGAGTGGGGATAATTGCAAAGGTATGCACCTACCTGGCTTCAAATAACGTGAATATTCTAGACATTACACAGACCATAATTCAGGGCTTATTCAATATGATGATGGTGGTCGATATAAAGGACTCTCCAAAGCCCTTTGACGATATAGCAAAGGAACTGTCCCAGATAGGGGACGAAATCGGAGTAGTGATAAGGTGTCAAAGGGAAGATATTTTCGATGCCATGCATAGGATTTGATAGCCATGATAAATTTTTTTGAAGTCAAAGAAACAAATGACATGATCCAGAAGGAAAATTTGGATGTCCGAACTATCACTCTTGGACTCAGCCTTTTGGACTGCATAGATAGCGACCTAAGTAAGCTCACGGCAAAGATATACGATAAGATTTGCACACGGGCGCAAAGATTGGTCTCTGTGGGAAAGGAGATCGAAAGGGAGCTTGGGATCCCTATCGTGAATAAGCGGATTTCACTCACTCCGATCTCTCTAATAGGCTCATCTGCTGCCAAGAGCCCGGAGGACTTCTGTCAAATAGCCCTTTCAATGGACAAGGCGGCAAAGTCGGTTGGGGTGAATTTCATAGGAGGCTTTACTGCGCTTGCTTCCAAGGGGACAGCCAGGGCGGATCAGCTTTTGATGGAGTCCATTCCTATGTCCATGAGCGAGACAGACAGAGTGTGTGCGAGTGCCGTTCTTGGGTCTACTAGGACTGGGATTAACATGGATGCAGTTCGCTTCATGGGTCAAATAATCAAAGAAACGGCAGAAAAGACCCGAGAACAGGACTCCTTGGGCTGTGCAAAGCTAGTCGTGCTTTGCAATGCTCCGGATGACAATCCTTTCATGGCAGGGGCCTTCCATGGGGTCACGGAATCGGATGCGGTGATAAATGTGGGGGTCAGCGGACCCGGAGTCGTGAAGACAGCCATTTCAAAGGTCAGGGGCGAGAGCTTCGAGATCCTTTGCGAGACGATCAAACGGACTGCGTTCAAGGTGACAAGGGTGGGTCAATTGGTCGCGAATAAGGCGGCTGCGATGCTCGGAGTGCCCTTTGGGATAGTGGATCTGTCCCTTGCGCCCACTCCTGCGATCGGAGATTCGGTCGCTGAAATATTGAAAGAGATCGGAGTGGAGGAAGTCGGGGCTCCCGGGACCACGGCGGCCCTGGCTCTCCTTAATGACCAGGTGAAGAAGGGCGGAGTCATGGCTTCCAGCTATGTGGGGGGCTTATCCGGGGCCTTCATCCCGGTGAGCGAGGATCAGGGCATGATTGACTCGGTGGAAGCTGGTGCCCTCACCATAGAGAAGCTTGAAGCCATGACTTGTGTCTGTTCAGTGGGACTCGATATGATCGCCATCCCCGGGGATACGCCAGAAAGCTCCATTTCAGGAATAATTGCGGACGAGATGGCGATAGGCATGGTGAATCAAAAGACCACAGCAGTGAGGATTATCCCGGTCATTGGGAAAGGAGTTGGGGAAAGCGTGGAATTCGGCGGGCTCTTGGGTCATGCGCCTATAATGAAAGTGAATCCCTTTTCTTGCTCTGCCTTCACTAAGAGGAATGGCCGGATACCAGCGCCAATACATAGCTTTAAGAATTGATATTGGGGGCATGACTAATTGAAAAAAGTTTTCAGTAGCATATTGTTCAAGCTGTCCATACTTTTTTTCGTGATGTTTATTGCGATACTTGCGATATGCGGGGTGCTCTTGTACTGGAGCCAGGTGGAGATTTATCAAGACCAAATAAGGACCAAGTCGGTACAGGTCGCAAATAATCTTGCAAACCTGGTCGCCAAGGAGGGATATCTATTCATTGAATTTCAGGATTTTATAGTAGAGCAGAATGTGAACTTCAAGATGCCGATCGACCACGATGGCGACTATACGAAGACGGAGGCGGCTTTCTTCGACCACTTCAATAAGAGATACCCGGGTAGGACTTTTGGAACGGACCTGAAGTTCGATGAAATGGATATGGAATTAAAGAACGAGTACGCAAGGCATATGTATTCCAAGTGGTATGGAATCAAGGAGGATGCCAAAAATGAATTTGACTTAGCGTATATCTCTTATATTACCCCTTCTGAAAAGCCCCATCATATGTACTATGTCATTGATGCGGTCAGGGACCCCAGCGAAAAATATGGAAATAAGTATCAATACGTTGGGATGAATGTTGATGAGCCCTTAGAAAAGCACCCCATGATGTGGGAGGCCTGGGAAACCGGCCGCCCTTCCAGCGGTTATGATGTCTATGACGATAGTTACCAGTATGGCAATACCTATGCCTACTATGTCCCTCTTTACATTGGAGAGAGGAAGATGGGACTTATCGGAGTAGATTTTTCCATCGAAAAAGTTAATCATAACATCATGAGTCATACGATTCTTCAAATGCTCAATATCCTTGTAGTAGTCGCAGTAGCTCTTGTGGTCATACTCTTTATTATTTATAAATTCTATATTCAGAGGATTCTCAGACTGAAGGCGAATGTTGAGAAGTATGCCATGGATAAGGATGTCCGTATCGCTTCTGACATAGACAGGGATTCCTTGGGGCATGACGAGCTAAGCGGGCTGACTGGAGAGGTCGCGGCCATGATATTGGAGCTGGAAGAGTACATGAAGAGACTCTTAAGGACCACGGAGGAGCTGACCGATTCAAGGGAGAGAGCCATCGCAATGCATGAGCTGGCGAATAAGGATGCGCTGACCGGGATTCGGAACCGAAATGCCTATGAGGAAGAGGTGAAGAAGCTGCAATGGGAGATTGATTCAAAAGAAGCTTCCTTCGCGCTTGCTGTCATAGACCTGAATTTCCTAAAGAGGGTCAACGATACCTTCGGACACGACAAGGGAAATATTTCAATAAGCAACCTTTGCTATATAGTTTGCCACATATTTGAACACTCCCCGGTATTCAGGATTGGCGGTGATGAATTCGTGGTTATCCTGAAGGGGGAGGACTTGAGGAAGGTGGACACTCTCACGGAGAAATTCGCTCAGAAACTTAGATCCCTTCAGGATGACACATCGCTGGAACCTTGGGAAAAGGTCTCTGCTGCCATTGGTATCTCACATTTTGATCCTTCTCAGGATATAAGCGTGACACAGGTATTTAAGAGGGCGGACGAAAAAATGTATGAAGATAAGAAGAGGATGAAGGCAGTCAGAGAATAGGTTTTTATGAGAAAGACGAGAAAAAAAGCCGCATTGCTATTATCGATCCTGCTCATCTTCCTTACTTCTTGCTCTGAGCAGGATCTGAGCCGGTTGGGTAGACTCGGATTTGATAGGTTCCGTGAGCGAGGACACCGCAATACGTGAGCAGGATGACTTTGCTGCTAGCGCAAATAGAGACAGGAAGCTTCAGCAGGGAGACAAAAGCGTTGAAGCACTAGAGGATGTGACAGAAGCTGTGTATGCAAAGATGGAAAGGGTGATAAATGACCCTTCTATTACCGGGAAAACTGCGGATGCGCTGAGGGCTTATTATGCACTGTCTTCTGATTGGGATGGAAGGAATGAGGATGGGATAGCTCCGCTAAAAAAGTATGTGGATGATATCCAGTCCATTTCGGATCAGGCGGCGCTGGCAGATTTTCTCTGCGATATTTCTCTCTAGCTTTGGCTATGACGAAGCGGCCGATGTCTATCTATGTAAGAAAGGCTTACTCAAACGCGCGGATAAGCTCATGAATGGCAGCAATTTGGGGCGAATGAAGTCCTATCTCATAATGCACTATGTATTTGAATCGATTGAGTTCCTGAATAGGGACACTTTCGAGGAAGTGAGAAGGATAAATGAGCCCAGGGTCGATCTGCCTGACGATGAAGAGGAAGAAGACCATGAAAAAGTGGAGAGGAGCCTGCAATTCGATTTCTATATTAATTCCACACCCATCCCTTGGATAACCAGCTTGCTACAACCGTCACGAATGCGATGTATAATCTAAATACGAACGGGATTTATATCTTAGCTGGGATATGCGAGGAGCCGGCCTATTCACCTGGGTTATCCTATGAGGAGAAATGGGTCTCTGCTTCATTCTTTCAGCTATTCTTGGAGCATTACTAAAGATTCCCCTGACTGGGATTGAGGTTAAGTACCTTTGCCTGACCTTCTTTGCTGAGATTTATATCACCATAGGATACCTTGGGATAGCGGCGGGCTTCATTTTATTAACGAGGAATTCAGCGCTCAGCTTATTTATCCTGATTCTTTTTTCTGTCATAATTCCTGTGGCGGTGGAAATTTTGCAGGGGCTTCCTTTCATGATGAAGTATCACCCTGAGCGGCTGTTATTCGATCATCTTGTGTACCGTGCGGTTACTGATTTCACCTTTGGGATGGATATGAGCGGCTTCTTGTGAATGTTATTCTCAGGACTTATTTATATAGGCGGCGTCCTTTTCCTCACTATCTTTATTTTTGACAGGAAGGAACTGGATTTTTGAACGATTGAAGCTGCAGCGGAGTTTACGCCGCAGCTTTTATTTTGGGGGTTTTTAGGATGGGGCATTTGATCAAAGCTGTGGATCAGGATGGCATTGCCTATGAGATGGGGATCCGCCCTGGAGACACTCTTCTTCAGGTGAATGGGGAAGAGATAGGGGATATCTTTGATTATCAATTTCAGATCGAGAACGAGGAGATAACGGTCTTAATTCTTAAAGAGGACGGAGAGGAATGGGAGCTTGAAATCGAAAAAGACCTGGATATGGACCTGGGAATGGAATTTGAGAACGGTCTGATGGATAATTACAGGTCCTGCTCCAATAAGTGCATATTCTGCTTCATAGACCAGATGCCGAAGGGCATGAGGGAGACGCTTTACTTCAAGGACGATGATTCCAGGCTCTCATTTTTGCAGGGGAATTATGTTACCCTCACAAATATGTCGGATGGGGACATTGATCGGATAATTGAATACAGGATGGAGCCCGTAAATATTTCCTTTCAGACAACTAATCCAGTTCTGCGCTGCAAGATGCTGAATAACCGCTTCTCAGGGGAGGCGTTAAAGAAGGTAGACAGGCTTTTTAAGGCCGGGATTGAAATGAATGGGCAGATAGTGCTCTGCAAGGGGATCAACGATGGGGATGAGCTTATTCGGACCATTAAAGACTTGACGCAATATATACCATATCTAAGAAGCGTTTCTGTGGTGCCTGTGGGACTGTCCAAACATAGGGATGGTCTTTATCCTTTAGAACCCTTAAATGGGGAAGATGCAAAAAAAGTCCTTTCTATCGTGCATGAATGGCAGGATAAACTATATCCGGAATATGGTACTCATTTTATTCACGCAGCGGATGAATTCTATATCTTGGCTGAAAGGGATCTCCCGGATGAAGATACCTATGATGGATATCTCCAATATGAGAATGGGGTGGGGATGATAAGGAGCTTCCTGGATGAATTTCATGAGGCGATGGAGGGCCTTAAGGGTAAGTTGGCGACCGGGGAAAAGGCGCCCCTCTCTATCGAGAGGGAGATTTCGATTGCGGATGGTTTAATAATGAAGCCATTCATGGAGGGCATGGTTAGGGAGATGAGGAAGGCGTGCCCTAAGTTGATTATTCATTATTACCCTATCATAAATCATTTTTTCGGTGAGTCCATAACTGTGAGCGGCCTGCTTACAGGACATGATATCGTGAATGAGCTAAGGGGCAGGGAACTGGGATCCGTTCTCTATCTTCCGGGAAACCTCTTAAAGAGCGACTCTGACCTATTGCTGGACGATATGCGAATAAGGGACTTAGAAGAAGCTTTACAAGTAAAAATTGATTGTTTAGAATCAAATGGATATGCGTTTTTAGAGGCCATAGTTGGTCTGGAATGAGGATTAGGAGAATTTGAATGAAGCCATTAGTTGCATTGGTCGGACGGCCGAATGTAGGAAAATCGACGCTTTTTAATTCCCTTGCAAAGGCAAGGATTTCAATTGTGGAAGACATACCCGGGATAACAAGGGACAGGATATATACGGATGTCTCCTGGTACGATAGAGAGTTCACAATAATCGATACTGGGGGAATTGAGCCCAAATCAAAGGATATAATCCTCTCGCAAATGAGGGAGCAGGCTCAGATTGCAATTGATACTGCCCATGTAATCGTATTCATAACCGATGTACAAAGCGGAATGACTGATGACGACATGGAAATCGCGAATATGCTGAGGAGGTCCCAAAAGCCCACAGTGCTGGCCGTGAATAAGGTGGACAGCTTCAAGAAGCAGGAGGCGGAGACCTTTGAATTCTATCAATTGGGCTTAGGGGAGCCAATTGCGATCTCAGCAGAGCAAAAGCTGGGACTTGGAGACCTTTTGGATGAGGTCCTGAAATATTTTCCTGAAAAGGCAGAGATCGAGGAAGAGGACGATCGGATCAAGGTCGCCATAGTTGGAAAGCCCAATACCGGCAAGTCCTCTTTGATAAATAGGGTGCTGGGCAAGAATCGGCTCATAGTATCGGAGATAGCTGGCACCACCAGGGACGCTGTGGACACTGAAGTGAAATATGGAGACCGTGAATATGTATTCATAGATACTGCCGGAATCAGGCGGCATGCAAAGATTAAGGAGGATCTGGAGCATTACATGGTACTCAGGGCTGTGAGCGCCGTGGAAAGGTCTGATGTTGCCATTCTTGTGATCGATGCAGAGGAGGGGGTAACAGAGCAGGACGCGAAGATCGCGGGAATCATCCATGACCGCGGGAAAGGCTGTATTATAGCAGTCAATAAATGGGACTTGATTGAAAAAGACAATAATACCGTAAAGAAATTCGATGAGAAGATTAGGAGCATCCTCTCATTCATGCCTTATGCGGAGATTGTCTATATCTCGGCTCTCACGGGTCAGAGGGTGACTAAGCTCTTCTCTATGATTGAGAAGGTGGACGAGAATTGCAGCCTGCGGATAAAGACCGGCGTCCTGAATGAGATAGTGAGCGAGGCCACGGCTTTGCAGGCTCCTCCTACTGACAAGGGCAAGCCTTTGAAGATTTACTATGTGACCCAGGTATCGGTCAAGCCGCCGACCTTTGCTGTCTTTGTGAATTCAAAGAAGCAGGCACATTTTTCCTATATGAGATATATAGAGAATAAGATAAGAGAGGCCTTTGGCTTCTTTGGGACACCGATAGTACTCTTAATCAGAGAGAAAAAGAGGGATCAGAAATGATCGAGCGGATAGCGGCATTATTGATAGGTTATGTTTTTGGACTCATACAGACTGGGTATATATATGGGAAGCTGAATGGGATAGACATAAGAAAAACCGGATCCGGCAATGCCGGGACCACCAATATGCTCCGTACAATGGGACCGAAGGCCGGTCTGATTACTCTCTTAGTTGATGCCTTTAAGGCCGTGGCTGCCATGCTCGTCGTTAGGTTCATATTTAAAGGTGATAAACCGGACATGGTCTACCTGCTTCAGATTTATGCGGGGGCAGGGGCGATTTTGGGACACGATTTTCCTTTCTATCTCGGGTTCAAGGGAGGGAAGGGGATAGCCTGTACCGCCGGGCTCATTATAGGGATGATGGACCCCTATATTTTCTGGGGAAATTTCGTCCTTTTCTTTGGAATCTTTTTTACGCTTCACTATGTCTCATTAGCGTCTCTCCTGATTTATATAGGAATAGTCGCAGGAGCCATCATCAGGGGGCAGCTTCGCTTAGGGCATTTTGGTACACTGCATCCTGACTATCTCTATGAGATTTATGGGATTTTAATCGCGCTTTTGATACTAGCTTTTTACCAGCATAGGGAGAATATAAAGAGGCTCATTCAGGGCAAAGAAAGACGCACCTATATTTCAAAGGAGAAGAATAAGGCAGAGGCTGAGAGGATAGCGAAGCTTGGCTGAAAATTGCAGTCTCAAAATGCGGGCTTGGCAGTCTTTTGGGGAGCTTGGAGGTAAATTGAGGGGGATTGTTGCTATTCATAGTCGTTTTTTACCCTGAATAGTAACAGGGGATTGCTTGCGGTGAGGGAGGACAAGTGATTTGAGGATAAATAAATATCTCTCGTCCCATGGGATATGCTCCAGGAGAGAGGCGGATAGGGCCATAGTTGAGGGCAAGGTATTGGTCAATTCCGCCATTGCCTCTCCGGGAATGGATGTAAGCGAAGGAGATGAAGTGCTTTTTTACGGACAGAGAGTCGGCAAAAGGCCTGAAATTGTGGTTCTCGCTTACTGGAAGAAGGTTGGGACTGTTTCCTCCACCGTGAATCAGGGGAAGGAGCAAAATAATATAGTCGATGAAGTCGGATTCGAGAGCAGGGTCTATCCTGTTGGGAGACTGGATAAGGACAGCGAGGGGATAATCCTGCTCACGAATGACGGGGAACTGGCGAATAGCCTGCTTAAATCCAGTAATGGCCATGAGAAGGAGTATGAGGTCTTAGTGGATAGAGAAATCTCAGAATCCGACCTGCTGGCTATCCGAAAAGGAGGACTTCAGATAATTCCAGAGGAAAAGCGTCTTACTAAGCCTTGCAAGATGGAGAGATTGGGTAATAAAAGGTACTCTTTAATTCTTACTGAGGGCATGAACCGGGAAATCAGGCGGATAATGGAATTTTTTGGCTATCAAGTAGAGTCCCTAAAAAGGACTAGGTTCGTGACTGTTACCCTGGATGGACTTAGGCCCGGGGAATATAGGATGCTGAATCATGATGAAGTTGAGGAACTAAGGAACTTAGGAGCTGCTCAAAAATGAGTACAGTTGAAAGTGCCTTTTGGCACCTTGCTGACAGATTGAGAGATACGAGTACGGGATTTGAATAGAGATTTAAGTCTAATTGAGGAATCGGATGAAGAAATCAGATTATAATAAATTGAAGAAGGAAATCGAGCGCCATATGGATCTCTACTATAATCAGGACTCTCCTGAGATAGAAGACAGCGAATATGACGGGCTTATGCAGGAATTGAAATCGGCGGAGAAGGAGCATCCTGAGTGGATAAGTCCTGATTCACCGACTCAAAAGATTGGCGGAACCGTAAAACGGACAGCTAGTGTAAAGGTGACACATAGGGTGCCAATGCTTTCTATTGAAGATGTTTTTAAGAAAGAAGACGTGGTAAGCTGGGTAGAGAAGGTCCATTCGGTGCATCCGGGGGCCTATTTTTCTGTGGAACAGAAGATTGACGGACTCAGCCTGTCGCTCAGATATGAGAAAATAAGAAGTGACGAATCAGAGGAAGCCTCAAAAGCTTCCAAAGAGATTAGTCAATTGAGCTTTGATATACCAAAAATGAGACTTATCCTTGCTGAAACCAGGGGCGATGGGCTTATTGGTGAGGATGTTACCGCAAACGCTCTCGTGATTCCAGATATACCAAAGACCATAGAGTTGCCCTATGAGTATTTGGAACTCAGGGGAGAGGTTTATATGTCTCATGAGGACTTTGAAAGGTACAATAACCTTCAAGAAGAGAATGGGAAGAAGGCGGCAGCGAATCCCAGGAATCTGGCGGCCGGTACTCTTAGGCAGCTAGACCCATCAATTACTCAGGAGAGAGGGTTAAAAATCTTCATCTTCAATGTCCAGGACGGCCCAACAGAAATGATGGAGAGCCATTCATTGGCTCTTGATGGCTTAGAAAAAGCTGGCTTCAAGACGGTTTTCCATAAGCGCTGTCAAAGCCCTGATGAAGTGATAGCTGCCATCGATCAAATAGGAGAGATGAGGGGGCAGCTTTCCTTTGATTTGGATGGAGCTGTGATCAAAATCGACCATACTGAGTGGAGAAAGGAATTCACAGCGGGAAGCAAGTATAGCAGCGGGCACATAGCCTATAAGTACCCTCCAGAGGAAAGAGACGTGGAAATAGAGGATATTGAAGTGAACGTGGGTAGGACAGGGAAGCTCACATTCACCGGAATCTTTTTTGACCATGAGACTGGAAAGCCAGCCAGGCTCTGCGGCACGAATGTCTCAAGAGCCACTCTCCATAATATCGATTATATCAATGAGATGAAGATAGGAATTGGAGGAATATATAAGCTATATAAGAGTGGAGACATAATACCAAAATTAAAGTCCTATGTAAGGGAGCCTGAAGAGATATTTAAGGCACCAGACCACTGTCCGATTTGTGGGAGCATCCTGGTAAGGGAAGAGGATACTCCTGATATCCGGTGCGTGAACCCTCTCTGTCCCAAGCAGCTCTCTCGAACACTATCATATTTTGTATCGAGGGATGCAATGAATATAATGGGGCTGGGAGACAGCCTGATCTCTGCCCTCATAGAAGAAGGGTATCTTAGGACTTATGCTGATATCTATCATTTGAAAGAGTATAGGGATGAGTTGATAGAAAAGGGCATAATCGGAAAGGTCAAGAATACTGACAAGCTCCTGTCTGAAATAGAGAAATCCAAGGAGAATGAGCCAGAACGGCTTCTCACGGCCTTGGGGATAAGGAATGTGGGAAGGTCTACTTCCAGGGAGATAATAAGGACAGTCGGCAGCATTGATAAGCTCCTATCCATTGATAAGGACAGTTTGCTTGCGATTCAGGACATTGGGGAAGCCATCGCGGATTCTATAATCTCATTTTTTCAGAATGAAAATAATAGGAAGATTCTGGCGGATATGAAGGATGCCGGAGTCAGGATGGAAGCCAAAGGAGAAGCAGAAGCTTCTGACAAGCTAAAAGGCCTGACTATCGTTCTTACAGGTACATTTGAAAGCCTGGGTCGGAAGGAAGCTGAAGAACTTATAAGGGAAAATGGAGGAAAGGCGACCGGCAGCGTTTCTAAGAAAACCAGCCTCGTCGTGGCAGGAGAAGCTGCCGGGAGCAAGCTCACCAAGGCGCAGGAGCTTGGTATCAGGGTGATAAGTGAGAAGGAATTTTTGGATTTATTGCAATAAAGGAGACATTTATGGAGCTTAATGAGATATTAGAAGGGGTACGTGACCATACTTTGAGTCTCGAAGAAGCTCAAAGATTTATTCAAGGCTACTCTGAATACGGGTATGCAAAACTGGATAGTGACAGGGAGAGACGTTCGGGCTTTCCGGAGGTAGTCTTTTGCAGTAGGAAATCATTGGATCATCTTGTGAATATTTACGAGGGCTTATATTTAGAAAAGGGAGAGGTACTGGGTACAAGGGCTACGGAAGAGCAGTATGAGGCGGTTAAAAAAAAGCTTTCGAGAGTCACTTATGACCCTCTTTCCAGGATTATGAAGATTGAGAAGGATAAGCCACATATTGGAAAGATAGCTATATGTACTGCCGGGACCGCAGATATACCAGTGGCAGAAGAGGCCGCACAGACCGCAGAATTCTTTGGGAGTCTCGTTTCAAGGCACTATGATGTTGGTGTGAGCGGGATACACAGATTAATGTCCAAAATTGAGGACATACAGAGTGCGAATTGCATAGTGGCAGTAGCTGGTATGGAGGGGGCGCTTGCCAGCGTGATAGGCGGATTGGTAAAGAATCCTGTAATTGCCGTTCCGACTTCCGTGGGCTATGGGGCGAATTTCGGCGGTCTCTCTGCCCTCTTAACCATGATAAATTCCTGCGCGAACGGGATAGCTACAGTTAATATAGATAATGGCTATGGAGCCGGATATCTAGCGACTCAAATAAATAGGTTAGCGGCAGGGAGTGTGACTTAAGAAATCAAATTTTGCTTGAGGGCAGGTGGGACCCGTATAGTTACTAAGAAAAATATTAAAAAGGAACACCGCTTTTTTTGCGCGGTGTTCCTTTTTGAGCGATAAGGCCGTCCAGAGTCCGCCGTACTCGCACGAGCGCAGCGGACTCTGGACGGCTAAGTAAGAACATTTGGCAGCTTTAGCTGAGATGTACGCATCGCAAGATGTACGCATCGCATAATCAAGCAGGGGGACGCTTTTCCCGCTTGATCGATGCTTTTATAGTATACGACATTAGTTATTGTTGTTTCCAGAGCCGTAAATTCCTTGCTCGTTATGTTTGCGGCTCTGGAAAGCACAATTACTTTTGTCATTTACTATAATTCCAAGTCTATCGGACGAAACAGTTATTATCTGGTAGAAAGCGCCTTGCCATATTTATTTACCAAGGTATCGATTGGTATAGGCTCATCATAGAGGAAGCCTTGGAAATGGCGGATTGGATACTGTCTCAGGTAATCTCTGATAGCGACCGTTTCAACGCCCTCTGCACAGACATAAAGACCAGCCTTATCGACTATCCTTGAAATACCCTCGACAATCGACCTATCTATTATATTGGTCTCTGCGTCCAATACATATTCCTTATCTATCTTGATCACGTCCACCGGGACATTTTTCAGAAGATTCAAAGAAGAATAGCCCGTGCCGAAATCATCCAGAGCAAACTGGACTCCCTGTGACTTCAAGAAGACGACTGTATTCAATAAAATATCCAAGTCCAAAAGACGGCATCTTTCGGTGATTTCCAAGCAAAGATTTTGGGGAGGGAAGCCGGTTTCCATGAGTATATCCATTACATCGGACAAGAATTCGCTTCTCTCCATCTGAGAATAGGATAGATTCACATTGACTACGAACTCAGGATTCTCTCTCACGAAGGGCAAAGTGTCGTCAATCGCCCTATGAAGTATCCATTTCCCGAGGTCGTAGAAAACTGCGTCTTTTTCGAGATAGGGAACGAATTGATCAGGGGCCACATAGCCATGGACGTCATTTTCCCAGCGAATGAGAGCCTCTGTGCCGACCAGCTTCTCGGTGGCAGAGTCAATTATAGGCTGATAGAGCAGGAAGAAGCCCTCGCAGCCATAAATCACGCTTTCGCGAATCGCATTAAGCTGAGAGGTCAGACGGCGGTTGCTGTCACCCACCTGGTCGTTGAATGGCGTGAGCTCACCTTGCTTTTGATCCCTTGAAGAATAGTAGGCGAATTTAAGGCAGGTATAGATGGTCTGAGGCACTACGCCCTCATTATCGACAAGCATACAGCCGCCGCTTAAGAGGAGGGGGATGCGCTTGCCGTCGACCTTTATATCGTGACGGATGCGCTGCCTGGCCTCATCATAGGCATCCTGAAGCTCATAGAGATTCAGATTCTTAGAGATGCATGCGAACTTTATGCCCTCCATGCGATAGACTTCGCCATATGAGGAAAAGCACTCTTTGACTATCTTTGCGATTTCAATAATGACGCGGTTCCCGAAAGAATACCCGTAAACATCATTGACTTCATCGAAGCCATGGACGCCGAGTAGAAGAGTCCAGCACTTATCAGTCTTTTGCATGGTGCTTTGAATATCAGCAAAGAAGCTATATAGATTTTTGAGTCCTGTAAGAGGGTCTATATTTCCCTGTAAATTATTCTTTCGAATAGTTGCGACAAAATAAGCAGGCTCGCCATTCGCATCTTTTATGATTGCCCCTCTGCCGGAACAAATCACATATTCGCCGTCACAATTTCGAGCCCTGTATTGGATATCGTGAGTGGGAGACTTTTCAAGGATTATATCAGAATAATTCTTATGATACCTCTCCCTGTCGTCAGGATGGACATGCTCCTCCCAGATATCAGTGCCGTCTTCTATGAAAGAGCCGGGCAACCCGAAATATTCCACAGCATTATTGGACCATCGGAAATAGTCATTTTCAAGGTCACAGACATAGACATAAGAATTTTCGGCCGTAATTGCCAACGTTTTAAATAATTGATCCAGCAAAGTATTGTCTTTAGCAATTGACATGATGTCGGGTCCCTTTCGTCAAAACATACTGTTGTGAATAAATATACAAATTCACATTACATTATACAATATTTTTAGAAAAAAATAAAGAAAAACGTTAAAAATTTAGATTTTAGATATATACTACTTATATCGGTAAAAAAGTCATTTGGGGTGACTATTATTTGAATAAGTGTTAAAATCATAGATTTGAAAGGTGAATCCATGGACAGGCGTCATTCAATAAGAACTAATTTTTCCCTGATCTTCCTGGGGCTTTTGATAAGCACCATTGGACTCATTCTGCTCATTAATAATCTATTCTTGGAAGATTATTACCTGAGTTACCAAAAGAAGAGGATAATAGAGGGTTATAGGGCTATTGATAGGCTTCTCAACACATTCAGCACAGATTCAGATGAATTTAAGACTGAGTTTTCCAGGGTATGCTCTGCGGGGAATTTCTCGGTTGCCGTGGTGAATCAAGGGCTCACTATAATAGCGTCTTCATCCGGGAACGAAGATTTCCTCGTGAAGAGACTCCTTGAATATGTCTTCGATTATAATGAATATTCTGGTTCCAGCGAAAAGCCTAAAAAGAAAAAGACGGTTATTGCAAAGACGGATGAATATGAGCTTACGATGATGGACGACCCCAAAATGAAGATGGGGTATCTGGATCTTTGGGGGACGCTATCGGACGGACTCATCATAATAATGAGGGTGCCTCTTTCGGGGATTCAAGACAGCGTATGGATCTCGAATCGTTTCACGAGTTATGTAGGCTTATTCATGGCACTCATATCCGGTCTCATAATATGGATAGTGACTGGAAGAGTGACCAGGCCGATACAGGAGCTTGCCGCAATCTCAAAGAAGATGGCGAATCTCGATTTCAATGCGAGGTATGAGAGCGGCGGAAAGAATGAGATAGCCGAACTTGGAAATAACATAAATATTCTCTCTCAGACCCTTGAAAAGACCATTTCGGATCTGCATACGGTCAATAATGAGTTGAAAAGGGACATAGAGAAAAAGGAACAGATCGACTCGATGCGGATCGAATTCATCTCGAATGTGACTCATGAGCTTAAGACGCCGATTGCGCTGATCCAAGGCTATGCAGAGGGACTTAAGGATGAAATTGAAGAGCCCGAAAATAGGGACTTTTATTGTGATGTTATCATAGATGAAGCTGGCAAGATGAATCGGATGGTCATGAATCTCCTGCGATTGAATCAGTTGGAATTTGGAGAGGCTGAGATCAGGATGGAGAGGTTCAATCTGACAGAATTAATAAAGAATTGCATTCATTCCGCGGACATCATGCTGAAATCTGACAATATAAATGTTAGCTTCGATGAAGAAGAGCAGGTCTTTGTTTGGTCTGATGAGCTCAGGACAGAAGAAGTTTTCATGAATTACTTCATAAACGCTATTCATCATGCAGCCCCCGCGGGAGATATGAAGAGGATTGAGATAAAGCATAAGTTATCCCAGGGCAGGGAGGACGATGAAAAGAACTTAAATATCGCTGATAAGCTGAAATCAATTGTCAGGATTTCGGTATTCAATACAGGTTCTCCGATTCCAGAAGAGTCCATTGAAAGGCTTTGGGATAAGTTCTACAAGGTGGACAAGGCTAGGACCCGAGAGTATGGAGGGTCAGGTATAGGTCTTTCAATCGTAAAAGCCAATATGAATGCCCTGAATCATGATTTTGGGGTCATTAATTATGAAAATGGAGTAGAATTCTGGTTTGAGCTTGATGCGGCTTAGAATCTGATATGGGTTCTTGTCTATAGGTCTTTGATGATTTGAATACTGACTATAGTTCACAGAAGGTATGTTACTATGGAAATTAAGAATTCTTGTTTCAATAAACATTCGTTTAAGGTTAAGGCCGCTTTCGGCATGGCAGCTTTAAGCCTTGGTCTCTCAGGCTGCGGCAGTACTGCAATGGAACTCACAGAGGCCGAGGAAAAGAGAGTGGTCGATTATGCGGCAAATGTGCTGGTGGATCACGATGCGAATTTCATCTCCTCGACAAAGGAAATCCCGAACAGAGAACTCAGAAGAATAGTCAGGCGAGATCTTGCCGAATTTTTGGAGGAACCCGAGGAAGAGGCGACAGAAGAAGCCCAAGAGGGAGGAAAAGGCGGAACTGGCGGTGACGGCGAAACTGCAGAAGAAGCACCGCCGGAGCCTGTTGCAATCAAGGATGCGATTGGCCTTGAAGGCTTTGATATAAACTATGCGGGGTACGAGATCCTTACATCCTATCCAACGGTCTCTGCGGATGGGACATCCATAGGATTTGGAATGGATGCAGCTGCAGGGGACAAGCTTTTAGTGATGCATTTCAAGATTACCAATACTTGGGGCAATAACGCTAATTGCTCTGTCCTATCTTTGAATCCTAGATTTCAGATAAAGATGTCCGGGAAGAAACATAGTATTTTGAACACCCTTCTATTGGACGACTTGGGAAATTTTGAGGCTGAGATGATGCCTGGGGCCACGGAGGATACAGTTCTCGTGGCTGAGATAGCAGATGCAGATGTGGCTAATATTAAGCCCCTTTCATTGGTCGTGAGAGGGGGAGAGGGGGATATCGAGATTCCCCTGGAGCCGGGAACTGCAGGAAGCGCTGAAAGCAGCCCTGCCCAGGGGACAGAGGGGGTTACAACTGGAAATGTCACAGAACCGCAGGGCAGCGTCTCAGGAAGTACTGATACGACTCAAGGGCCTTCGGAGTCTATGCAGGAATCTAATGGTACAGATTCCATTCAAAATCTCATAGACAGTACATTGAATTCCAATTCGGAAAATGGCTCTTCAGCCCCAGCGGAGATTGTTACCAATGACGATGCTGGTGCCGTTTAAAAAATTCTTAACTATTCAGAACCCCATTCCACACCTCACAAAATTTGCTGCCTGTACGGTTGGTAGTGCCTTATGGCACTTCCAATCCCCTCCAAAAAAGACTCGCAAAGTAAGCGCTTCGCACTTTACTGTCCGCTTGCACGGACTGTTTGCTCGTTTTTTTTGGTAGGTTGCTCAGATAATATCGGTTTTGATTGCGATAAATCGCATCAAAACCGATATTATCTGGCAACCGTACAGGTAGAAAATTTGATTTCTTAACTGATTTAGGCAATCGGAAATCAAATTTTGTTCGGTGTGGGGGGCGGTAACTATCGTTACCGCCCTGGAATCAGGTGATATTTTCTGCTTTCAAGCAAGCTTGAGCAGTAAATATCACCTGATTCCAGGGGGTTCTGAATAGTTACAAAAATTCAAAAAAACTCTTGCATTTTTTTGATTTTGTGTTATAGTATAGTAGTTCTGTTTTGAGACAGACGGAGCCTTAGCTCAGTTGGTTAGAGCAACCGGCTCATAACCGGTCGGTCCCGGGTTCGAGTCCCTGAGGCTCCATAAAATATGCTCCACGGCTATGCGAGTCGTGGAGCATATTTTTATTAGCAGAAAGCCTGCAGTGACTTATCCTTAAGCCTTTAAGTCTGTGTATTATAGAGCTTCCTTTATTGAATTTATCACGATTTTCAAGGCCTTGATTCTGGCATATTTTTTATCGACTGATTCAAGGATATGCCAAGGTGCGTAATTGGTACTCGTTTTTTGCAGCATCTCATTTACTGCTTCCTCGTAGAGATCCCATTTTTCTCTGTTTCTCCAGTCCTCATCCGTGATCTTCCACTGTTTTTCCGGGGTATTTTGCCTCTCGTTGAAGCGGGCTAGCTGCGTCGCATTGTCTATCTGGACCCAGAACTTGATGATCACGGCTCCCCAATTATCTAGTTCTTTCTCGAATTCGTTTATTTCGTTATAGGCTCTCTGCCATTCATTCTCTGAGCAGAAGCCCTCCAGCCGCTCGACCATTACCCTCCCGTACCAGGTCCTGTCGAAGATGGCGATGTGTCCTGTCTTTGGGAGCCTATTCCAGAATCTCCAGAGGTAGTGGCGGGACTTTTCATGGGGCTCAGGGCTGGCAATTGGATGCACTATGTAGCCTCTTGGATCCAAGGCGCCAGCAATCCTCTTGATATTTCCGCCTTTTCCGGCCGCATCCCATCCCTCGTAGGCGATAATTACTGGGACCTTTTTCCTATAAAGCTTATAATGCAAGGAATGTAGCTCCTTTTGCAGCTTCTTTATTTCCGCCTTGTATTCCGCTTCGCTTATCTCTTTGTCAAGAGGATATTCCTTAAGAGGCTTCATGGATTCCAGAGGATAAATATTCTGAATTATTGGAACTGCAAGGGAATGGTTCTTTAAGGAAGTCTCTATGCCCTGATTAAGGTACTCCAATACCTGCAAAAGGGCTGACTTTTGATCTGAGGAATCTATGATGTACCAAGGCGCGGCGCTTCGATTGGTGTCATTCAAGTACCTGTCATAGACCTCTTGACATTCCTTATAATGCCTATTTTCCCATAAATCCGCCTTAGAGACTCTCCACTTGGTATTCTTGTCACTTAAGAGTCCCTTCAATCTCCGTTTTTGCTCCTTTTTGCTTATATCCAGGAAGAACTTAAGAACAAGATAGCCGCTGTCCGTAAGCTGCCTCTCAGTGATATTTATGCTGTTAATCCGGGTTTGGTACTCTTTTTCGCTGCAAGATTCATTCAAGACAGATCTGCATAGCTCCGGCATCCAGAAGCTGTCAAAAAACTTAAATTTCCCTGCTTCCGGGATTTCTGCGAAATACCTATAGATGAAAGGCCTGCGTTTTTCGCTGTCTTCCAGCGGCTTTACCATATTGATTACCTGGAAGAAGCGCGGGTCAATTCCCTTTATGACGGAGCTTATGAGGCTGCCTATGCCCGCGGAGCCCCAGCCCTCAAATATGACCATGACAGGAAGGCGCTCTTCCTTAATCTTCATTTGAAAAGAAAAGAGCTTGTCAGTCTCTTCTTGAATTCTTGCCTTCAGGGTTTCTTTATCCAATTCCTTGGGCTTGACATAGTTTTTTAGCATGATACCTCCTTACATGAAACGTTAGTAACTATTCAGAACCCCTAGCCCACACTTCACAAAAATTTATCTCAATCAAATAATACGAGGAGTCGTAGAGACTGATTAGTTAGAAACTCACAAAAACGACACTATATATTTTATAATAATTATAAGACATATACAATCTTTACAAGAATTTATGATTTTAATGGATTGACCGTTTATTGCTTAGATAGTAGGATAGGAAGATATGTATTGATGATTAGGAGGTGAGGACTTGCTTCTAATTAAAAATGGCTTCGTGGTAGACCCCGACACCGGGAGAGAGGGGATAGGCGATGTAGCGGTGGGCCTGGATGGAAGAATCTGTGAGCCTGACTCAAAGAGAGAAGAGGACTATGAATCGGTCATAAATGCAGAGGGCTTATATGTATCCCCTGGTTTCGTGGATACCCATGCCCATTTCAGGGATCCCGGCCTTACATATAAGGAAACTTTGCATACCGGAGCCCTCGCCGCTGCAAGGGGAGGCTATACTTCGGTTATTTGCATGGCAAATACGGAGCCTGCCATCGATAGCGTGGATAAGCTCATGGAGGTGAAGGGAAGGGCAGGCAGGGAAAAAATACGGATTTACCAAGCCTCGGCTTTGACCATGGGCAGGAGGGGTGAGGATCTGGTTGATATCGAAGCCATGGCCGCGGCCGGAGCGGCTTCCTTCACCGATGATGGCTCCCCTGTGATGGATGCAGATCTCCTTAAAGAGGCCATGGAAAGGGCATCACAATTCGGGAAAGTGATTTCTCTCCACGAAGAAGACCCGTCTATGGTGCATCTAGCTGGAATTAACGATATTAAAGCGAAAGAAATGGGATTCAGAGGGGCTTTGCCAGAGGCTGAGAGCTTATTGATTAAAAGGGATGGGGCTATGGCCCTGGAAACCGGGGCCAGGGTCTGCTTTCAGCATTTGAGTGCGTTCGATTCAGTTAGCTTAATAGAAAGCTTCAAAGAAAAAAGACCTGAACTCATCCATGCGGAAGTCACTCCAAATCATTTTTCGCTGACGCAGGATGCGATAGATCAATATGGGGCGCTTGCAAAGATAAATCCGCCTTTAAGGACTGAAAGAGACAGAAAAGAGCTGATAAGGGGGCTTGAAGAAGGGATAATTGACATAATTGCGACGGATCACGCCCCACATGCAGAAGACGAGAAGAAAAGAGGACTCGAAAAGTCTCCAAGCGGTATAATAGGGCTGGAGACAGCGTTTTCACTGGCAACTGAGTATTTGATAGAACAGGAGCGCATGCCTCTTTCTACGGTAATCAAGGCCATTAGCCTGAATCCAGCCCGTCTTTATGGACTTGAAGGCGGCAGCCTCAAGAAAGGGCAGGTGGGAGACATTACAATATTCAGCCTGGGTGAAGAGACGACCTATGGTACTTTTGTGAGCAAGTCCAGTAATTCACCCTTTCTCGGGCAGACGCTGCTCGGAAGGATCCGATATACAATAGTGGGGGGAAAGGTGGTTTATTCAGCTTGAGGA